>NZ_JPOO01000001.1:2100000-2349894 GCF_000733925.1 Arenibacter algicola | reverse complement strand
TCTCAGCAACTTTGGGCATGTCCCTACCCAATATTTCCGGATCCAGCCCATAACATCCAGCATGTATAATACCTTTGGTACCATAAAAGAATGTTACCACCTCCAGGACTTATTAGGATTTTTGCCACTAGGCCAATTGGCAGGTAGATCTGGTTTAATACCCCCGTCATACCAGTTCACCTCTACTTCCGCAATTTTATCTTGCCTTTTCTTCCACGTTCGGGGAAGGTCATTTGCACGGACTGAGCCGTTTGGGGCACTGTCCTTCAAGAGTAGGGAGGAACTTCCCTGAACTTTGGTTGGATAGCCCAATTTTAGGGCCTCAAATACGGGATGTAGAATATGGCAGGCCATATCCCCCAATGCCCCCGTACCGTAATTCCACCATCCTCGCCAGTTCCATGGGTGGTACACTTGATTGTAGGGTATCAACTCAGCAGGGCCTGTAAAACAGGTCCCAATCCAAAGTATCGGGGACCCATTGTCCTTGGACAGGGGGATTCACTCCCTGTGGCCAAATGGGCCTATCCGTAAAGGATTCCACCTTGGTGATATCCCCTATGGCACCACTCCAAATTAATTCGCAGGTTTTGGCCACTCCCTCTCCAGATGCCCCTTGGTTCCCCATCTGGGTGGCCACATTATGCTGCTTGGCCAATTTGGTCAGTAATCTGGATTCATAAACGGAATGGGTAAGCGGTTTTTGCACATAAACGTGTTTTCCACGGACCATGGCATCGGCAGCCACAATAGCATGGGTATGATCGGCCGTAGCTACCAGAACAGCATCAAAGTCGTTGCCCATCTCATCATACATCACTCTAAAATCCTTGTATTTCTTCGCTTTAGGAAAGTGATCAAAACAATTCTTTGCATATTTCCAATCCACATCACACAATCCAACAATATTTTCGCCCTGTAAATTTCTAAGGTTGCCAAACCCCATGCTTCCTACTCCTACCCCAACTATATTCAGTTTATCACTGGGCGCTTTATGCCCTAATCCCGAAATAACATTACTCGGGAGAATGGTAATTCCGGCAGCGGCAACGCCTGTTTTACTAATAAAAGATCTTCGTGTGATTGGTAAGGGTTTGTTTGATTCTTTTTTCATTATTAAGATTGATTTTTTGGATTTGCAATAGATTTGATTTGCACTTTATACTCCTTAAAATTCGTAAAAAAATTGGTAATTAGAGGGCAATATGGAAAATTTGCCTTTAAATTAATTTGAATTTTACTTAGTTTACGTCCAAATATCAATATTCTACCATGTCCAAAACCCTTTACCGAGTCTATGTTGTGGAATTATCCAAACGTGTATTTACAGAGAATGCGAAGTTTAGGGCTGCCAATCCCCAATTTAACGGAGTATTGGAATGCCTTTATGTGGGTATGACCTCCAAAACCCCCAAGGAGCGATTTGAACAGCACAAGACCGGATATAGAAACAAGAAGGGGCATAAATTATCGTCCAACATTGTGGAGAAATACGGGCTTTATCTAAGGCCTAGCCTATACAATCATATAGATCCTGTTCTGACCAGAGCGGAAGCTTTGGAAATAGAGGAAGGCTTGGCCTTGGAATTAAGGAGGGAGCGATATGCTGTCTGGTATAATTGAGTAGGTATAGATACTGAACAAAATTTCCTAAATTTAACCAAGACCTAATTTTTCATGATAAAAAACATCCTTGTCCTATTTGCCCTTAATCTTTTTTTATTTGGCCATGCACAAATATTGAAAAAGGAAATACCCGATAAATTGCTGGTGCTCACTTTTGATGATGCCCCGGCGAGTCAGTATGCGGTGGTGGCCCCTCTTTTGAAGGAATACGGTTTTGGAGCTACATTTTTTGTATGCGAGTTTCCTCCAAATTATAAGGACAGCACCCTGTATATGAATTGGCGACAGATAAAAGCATTGGACAAAATGGGCTTTGAAGTGGCCAATCATACCCATACCCATGCCAATGTTAGCAAGCTCTCCCAATCACAATTTAATGCAGAGTTGGAATATATAGAAAATAAATGTGATTCCCTGGGGATAACCCCGCCACAAAACTTTGCCTATCCCGGTTACGGACTAAATGCCGATGTACTTAAGTTTTTGGAAGAAAAAAGTTACCGTTTTGCCAGGGCCGGGGGCAGCAGGGCATACGACCCTTTAACAGACCATCCATTTTTAATCCCTAGTTGGGCGACCAATGCGGGTAATAAAAGTGAAATTAAAGCCGCTATGGGCGAAGCCAAAAACGGCAAGATCACAGTGCTTACCCTGCACGGCGTACCGGATGTGGAACATCCATGGGTAAATACACCGCCAAACTTATTCAAAGAATATCTGCAGTATTTATCAGATCACGATTTTAAGGTGGTTTCCCTTAGGGATTTACTGGCCTATATTGACACAGAGGAGGCCATGAAAACCATTGTCCCTAATTTGACCATGCCACTTAAGAACTAAAGAATTGGTATAAGTACTTTTCTAAAACCTAATTCCTTCCAAAAAAAATAAGGATAATAAGAACATTGTCCCTTTTTAATTGGTCCTGAACCCACCTAAGGAAGCGATGTTCATTTTCCGCTCTAATGCTCATTTTCCTGAGGATAGTTCAAGGGATTTCACTATATTTCAGTATAATAAAACCAACGCTCCTACCCTCCCCCTGCACAAGCTGAACTTCTTGGCAAGGCATCCGGTGGCCCTAAAAAAATGAAATGGATACGCTAAGTAAGTTATTGGACTTTAATCTGATCAGTATTGGGGATTATAAAATAAAAGTATACACCCTGGTTATAATTCTATTAATAATTCTAATTACAAGGGTAATATTGAAGCTCATAAAATCGGCGCTATTTCGGCGCTATAAGGGGTTGCACCTGGATAAGGGAAACACTTATGCCCTATATCAAATCATTAAATATGTTATATGGGTAATTGCCTTTGGCTTTATATTGGAATCCGTGGGCATCAAGGTCACCATTTTAATTGCCGGCTCCGCTGCACTATTGGTGGGTGTGGGATTGGGCCTGCAACAAACCTTCAACGATGTAATCTCTGGCATAATATTACTTTCGGAGAAATCGATCAAAATCAACGACGTCCTTGAAATAGATGGCGATATAGTGGAAATACAGGAAATTGGATTGAGAACTTCGCGGGGACTTAACAGAAACGATATTTCCATAATTATACCAAATTCATTGATAACTACAAATAAGGTCATCAATTGGAGTCACCAGAAGAAAAAAACCCGTTTCAAAATAGGTGTTGGAGTGGCCTATGGTAGTGATGTTGATCTTGTTGTCAGAATACTGGAGGAAAGTGTTTTGGAACATCCTGATTTTGATGATAGCAAAATGATAGAGGGACGCTTTGTAAATTTCGGCAATTCCTCCTTGGATTTTGAGGTGCTGTTTTTTAGCGAAAACGTATTTAGAATCGAGAAGGTGAAAAGTGATATCCGAAAGATCATCAACCGGAAATTCAGTGAAAACAAGATTGTAATACCCTTTCCGCAAATGGACCTTCACTTTAAGTCGGGCCATACAGAAATAATCCCTAAAAATGAACAGCCAGGTTCTAAAAAATGAACCCAATCAACATAGAACGATGTGATCAACAAAAAAATAAAAATGGCAAGATTCTTAAAAAAATCAAAGGAGGAAATAGGGACTTCACCTGATGAACTTATCTTCCGTGGAGATAAGAAAATTAATGAAGTACTGCTTAGAATAATAGATTTTGATGCCAATAGCCTGGCCGAAGAAACCATAAAGACGGTAAAGGAGGTATTAAAATATCAGGAAAAGGACACGGTTACCTGGTTTAATATAGACGGACTCCACAATACCGAAATTATTGAGGGCATTGCTAATGAATTCAATTTTGACCGTATGGTCTTGGCAGATGTAATGAACACCCAGGCAAGACCAACGATTAAGGAATACGACAACTGCATTTATATCTCCATAAAAATGTTGCAACAAGCCCCCAATTCCGATACCATAAATGTTGAAAACCTGAGTTTGATATTGACCGAATCGATTTTGATTTCCTTTCAGGAAACCAAAGGGGACGTCTTTGAACCAGTTAGGGAACGGATCCGAAAACAGAAAAGAAGAATTAGGAACGGCGGTACGGATTACCTCTTATTTGCCCTGTTGGATATTGTAATTGATAACTACATCTACATTATTGGCGTATTGGGGGAAAAAATTGAAATGCTGGAAGAAAGTCTGCTCTTGGAACCAAGGCAGGAGATTATTGGGGAAATCAACTCCTACAAACGGGAATTGAATTTTCTGAGAAAGAATATCAAACCAGCCAAGGAAGTGATATTGAACCTTGCAAAAATGGAATCGGATTTTATTACGGAAAGTACGGAAATGCATTTTAAGGAGCTACAGGACAACATAAATCACGCCAGCGACTCTTCGGATAGCTATAGGGAAATACTGTCCGACCAATTGAACATCTATCACACCACCATTAGTAGCAAGCTGAACGACATCATGAAATTTCTGACTGTATTTTCCGTGATTTTTATTCCGCTGACCTTTATTGCCGGTATTTACGGGACCAACTTTGATGTTGTGCCGGAACTTCATTATAAATACAGTTATTTTATTATGTGGGGGGTAATTATCGTCATTGCCATTGGAATGTTGATCTATTTTAGAAAGAAGAAATGGTTGTAGAAACACAAAATAATATAATACGAAGCGGCTTTATTTTCTTAGGAATTCTGATGATAAACTATGCCCATGGACAAGATCTAAATAAACACCTATGGAAAAATAGGGTCCTACTAATCATGTCCCAAAATGAGAATTCCAAGGAATATCAGGATCAAATTGCCGAATTTTATAAATTTCCAAGAGAACTTAAGGAAAGAAAAATGCTGATCTATCATGTTTTGCCTCAGCGTTATACCTTAATCAAGGATCCTGTTGATCCCGAACAAAATGAATGGGTTTCCTCCTCTGCCCTATTCGATAAATTTGCTGGAAAAAATGTGGATTTCAAAGTAGTATTGATTGGACTGGATGGCGGCAATAAACTTGAAAAAAACGGATTGCTTTCCGCTGAAGAACTTTTTGGAACCATAGACTCCATGCCAATGAGAAGGGCGGAATTGAACAAAAAAAGGAATAGATAGACTTAAAAATTGGTTAGGCCAATCCCTGAACCAAACTCTAGACCAGAAATTAAATTAAAAAAATGCAAACAAGTCCAACCACCACCTTAAAATACTTTCCAATACTTTTATTGTACGCTATATTGGGGAGTTGCAATGGCACATCCCAAAAATCGCCCGAAAAACCTACCAGGGAACTAATATTCGTTTCGTCCGATAAAGAATTGAACAAAGCTTTCAACTGGGCCAAAAACAAGGCCTTGTCCTACGCCCATGACAATAATGACCCAGTTGGGTATTGGTATGAGGCTGCCCTACCCGATCGGGAAGCGTTCTGCATGCGGGATGTTTCCCACCAGGCAATTGGTGCGGAAATTTTAGGGTTGGGGAAACACAATTTTAATATGTTTCTAAAGTTCGCACAAAACATTAGTAAGGAAAAGGATTACTGTAGCTATTGGGAAATTAACAGGTATAACAAACCTGCCCCGGTAGACTACGAAAATGATCAAGATTTTTGGTATAACCTGCCGGCAAACTTTGATATTACCTATACTGCCAATCGACTTTATAAATGGACCGGAAACAAAGAATACCTGGAGAACCCGGATCTAATAAAATTTTATGAATTAAGTCTCAACGAATATTTAAATCACTGGGATATAGGTTACCTCGAAACCCTGGAAAGAAACCGATCCCTGCATACGCCAAACAATCAAGAAAATAGTAGGTTTGGAAATAAGAGGGGAATCCCTTCCTATAATGAAGGGGGCAGAGGGGAAACTATGCTGGGAATAGATATGACCGCTTCCATAATAGCCGCTTACAAGGCCTACGCAGAGATGCTAAAACTCAGGGGCGACCTGTCCCTATCTTCAGAATACTTGGAGAAGGCCAATCAGGAACAGGAATTCCTAGATCAATTTTGGTACGATAACGAAAACCAGGAATATCGTTCCATTCTTTATGACGATGGAAGCTTCGATTATTTTATGGTAGGGAAAGATCAGGCTTTTCTGCATTACCTATTCTATTTTGATACCATTAAGGAGGATTCCAAAATTTTGAATTTGGTAGGGAAATACGAGGCCAACTTCAACAAATTAATTGTGGAGCTAAAATCTTATTTGCCTATTATGTTTTATGAAAATGGCAAATCGGAACTGGCTAACAAGATGATCATAAATTTGTGCAGCGTTCAAAACCCCCGAAGGGCCTATCCCGAGAATTCCTATACGGTAATAGAGCATTTAACCCGAGGGTTGATGGGTATAGAGGCAGATGCAGCTAACAATGGGTTTGTAAGCTTTTCCAGGTTGGAAAAAGATTTGGAATGGGCCGAAATGGCCAACGTTCCCTTATTATCCAATAAAATTGGTGTAAAACATTTTGGAAAGACCAAAACCATAGCCCATAATATAAATGGGGAAAACATAAAATGGACTGCTAAAATACCTGGTACCCATGAATTTCTCTTTGTAAATGGAGAAAAAAGAGCCAGTACCCAAGTAGCCAATGGCATGCTGCCCTATTCCTACATAACCATAGACCTAGAAAAAAATGACACGGCCACCGTATCCACAACTCCCCAATCCTAAATGAAAATTAGGACTGCCCAATATTAATATTATGATGTTACAAAGATATAAAATGACCATTATCATATTTCAAAAGAAAAAATCACCCTAGGTTTATCCTCTTTTATTACTGTTATATAATGTAATATACTTTGAGTACCTCACTGAATACCTTTGACTACCATTTGATTCTAATATGAACAAAGAATTTATTCCCAAGTTGTTCTCACTTTTAAAGGAGGGAATTTCCAAGGAAACCATTACAAAAGACATACTTTCTGGATTGATCGTGGGCATTGTTGCCCTTCCCTTGGCGATCGCTTTTGCAATAGCCTCAGGAGTATCGCCGGAAAAGGGAATAATTACGGCCATTATTGCCGGAATAATAATTTCGGCCTTCGGTGGTAGTCGGGTCCAAATTGGGGGGCCAACTGGAGCCTTTATAGTAATCGTATACGGTATTGTTCAAGAGCATGGAATAAATGGCCTTACCATAGCTACTTTTATGGCCGGATTTATCATCATCGGCCTAGGACTGGCCCGATTGGGGAACCTATTAAAATTTATTCCCTATTCACTTATAGTAGGCTTTACCAGTGGTATCGCCCTGATTATCTTTTCTTCCCAGATCAATGATTTTTTTGGACTTCAGATAGCGAAGGTACCGGCCGACTTTATGGATAAATGGGCGGTATATTTTGAAAATTTGGACAAGATCAATGGGTATGCCATTGCAATCGCTAGCGGAACGGTCATCATAACCCTATATTTTCAAAAACTGATAAAGAAAATACCGGGTTCTATAGTTGCCATCCTAATGTCCACAATTGTGGTACAGGTTTTTGGGATACCGGTGGATACCATTGAAAGCAATTTTGGGGAAATCCCGAATCATTTGAGCATGCCCAGCCTTCCCAATGTAGATTATGACACTGTAAAGTCCCTTATACAGCCTGCTTTTGCCATTGCCCTATTAGGTGGTATAGAATCCCTGCTGTCCGCTGTGGTTTCGGACTCCATGATAGGCGGAAAACATCGTTCCAATATGGAATTGATAGCTCAGGGCGGTGCCAATATATTCTCGGCCATCTTTGGGGGAATCCCCGCCACAGGGGCCATAGCAAGAACTGCCACCAATGTAAAGAATGGCGGTAGAACCCCAATTGCGGGTATAGTACACGCATTGGTTCTCTTGTCCATAATGCTTTTATTTGCTCCTTATGCCAAGTTGATACCCCTTTCCTGTTTGGCGGGAATTTTAATGGTCGTGGCCTATCATATGAGCGAATGGCGACAATTTAAATCGATTTTAAAGGGCAATAGAATGGATATCATCATCCTACTTAGCACCTTCTTCCTAACGGTCATTTTTGATCTTGTTATAGCCATTGAAATTGGGATTGTACTCTCCAGTTTTATGTTTATGAAAAGAATGAGCGAGGCGGTACTGGTTGAAAAAATCACATCTGATAATATTAACGACGAACATTTGTTTGACGATGAACTACTGGAGCTCCCTAAAAATGTGCTGTTATATGAAATTAATGGCCCCTTGTTTTTTGGTGCCGCAAGACAATTTCAGGAAACCATATCCAATACCCATTTACAACCCAAGGTGATTATTATAAGAATGCGCTATGTTCCTATGATCGATGCCACAGGGTATCAGAGCTTAAAGGAGATCATAAAATCGTATAGGGCCAAGGGAATAAAAGTAATTCTATCCGGGATCAACGAAGAGACCAAAAAGGATTTTGAGAAGAACGAAATGTTCTCCGTATTGAACGAAGAGTATATCTTCAAGAATATCAATGAGGCTTTGGAAAAGTCAAAATCCAATATTCAAGGATAACGACCAAGTGTGTTATAATAGCCATCTTATGACTTAGCGAAGCTATTTAAATTTTAATAGTCGATCAGAATCCAAGAATTTTGTGTTTATTTAAATCATACTTTTGAATAACCACGCCAATGGCCTTGATGCCAATGCGCATACCAACCTTTAAACGGACCATGATATGAGACCCCACGCACGAGTATTATTTTTTACCCTACTCCTTCTTTGCAGTTATAATGTAAAAAGTCAGACCGATACCATTACGGTAAACAAAGATTCGGTCAATACGGAAATCTTAAAAAATTATAACAAGCGTATAGCGGAAATTGAACAGCAACGTGTTGAAGATTCCATAAAGAAAGCGGATTTGGAGAATCAGCTCAATTCTTTAAAAACAACGGATAACATACAAAAAGAAGAACTTCTTCTTCAGCTTAAAACCATTGAAGACAATAATAAGTCGCGCATAGCCCACAAAATAGCGCGTATAGATTCATTGCGGAATACTGCCTCCGGATTTCCGGTAATCACTTCCCTTGGCGATACCCTATTCCATATCTATTCCAAGATTGGAGCATCCACTCCCCAAGAGAGGGCACTTAGCATATCAAAAAAAATCAAAAAATTGGATGATGATGATTTTCTAAAGATCGATTCCATTGTCGTTGTAAAATCTGAAAACACATTTGATATTGTTTATGGAGAAACCATCATTATGAGTATTTCCGAATCCGATGCCATTTGGTACGACAAAAGTATGCGCGCCCTGGCAGATGAATTTACGCTTAAGATCAAGACCTCCATCATTGAAGTAAAGAAAGAGAGTGGCATAATAAAGATATTTATGCGCATAGGCTTGGTCATCCTCGTCATTGGCCTTGCCTGGCTAATATTTATCCTCATAGGGAAAGGTTATACCAGGGCACTCGCCTACATCCATAGATCAAAGGACAAGTGGCTCAAAAATCTATCTTACAAGGATTATACCTTTCTGACTGCCGATCAGGAATTGCAAGTGGTGCTGTTTTTGTTCAATATTTTTCGTTGGTTGGTGTACGCGCTTTTGCTGTACATCTCCCTACCGATCATTTTTAGTATTTTTCCTTTCTCCCGCACTTGGGCAGATACGCTTTTCCAATTAATCTGGTCCCCATTTAAAGGTGGCGCCATCGCTGTATGGCACTATATACCCAACCTGATCAGCATCTTGGTCATCTATTTTGTAATGAAATACTGTATCCGTTTCGTACGGTACATATTTTCAGAAATTGAAGCGGAAAAACTAAAATTATCCGGTTTTCATTCGGACTGGGCCATGCCTACTTTCAGCATAGTGAAGTTTTTGCTTTATGCCTTTATGTTCATATTGATTTTCCCCTATTTACCAGGTTCGGATTCAGATATATTTAAAGGAGTTTCCGTATTTATAGGGGTATTGTTTTCTTTGGGATCCTCAACGGCCATTGCCAATATGGTGGCCGGATTGGTCATTACCTATATGCGGCCCTTCAAAATTGGGGATCGTATAAAAATTGGTGAAGTCACCGGCGATGTGGTAGAAAAAACCTTGTTGGTAACCAGAGTGAAAACCACAAAAAATGAAGTAATCACCATCCCAAATTCTTCGGTGCTCTCCGGCAACACTACCAATTTTACCAGCGAAACTTTGGAAAGGGGGCTTATTATACATACCACCGTGACCATTGGCTATGATGTTCCTTGGATAGATGTACATAAGGCCCTGATCGATGCCGCATTAAGGACAGATCTACTTTTAAAGGATCCTGCTCCCTTTGTACTACAGACCGGCTTGGAAGATTTTTATGTTGCCTACCAAATAAACGCACATACAAAAAATGCCAGTAAACAGGCATTGATCTATTCCAATTTGCATCAAAATATACAAGACGTATTTAATGAAAGGGGCATTGAAATCCTATCGCCACATTATAGGGCTGCCAGAGATGGAAATATGACCACCACACCGGCTAATTATTTGCCCAAGGATTATAAGGCGCCAAGTTTTAGCGTAAAGGTGGAAAAGGACAAGAATGACTAATTGGTCCAAAGTGTAATTTATATCCTGGGAAATTTTTGTTCAAGCAATATTCAAATGGTGAATGTTCCTACAAAAGGTAAACATTGACCCATAAGGCACCTTTTATCAACAAACTAACTGATTTAAAGAAGATTGTAATCAAGACTATATCAATCTATGCAAAAAAATTACTATTTTAGGAGTACCCCAGCTAGGATATTTTTTTGAAACCAACAGCTATTTAATATTATAGCCAAAAACCGACCCATGACCAAAATCTTTCACTTAATTAGACTTCGGAAACATTGTGCAACCGTTACCTGAGTAGCTAACCCTATGTTTTTATTATGGCATATAGCTGTTGACTTTTGTGCTATTAATACTGAAAACAACTTATTGAAACTATAAAATTTCCCCCTTTATTTTAAATACCCTTTTGTTAAATTAAATATTGCTTAGATGAAAAAAGGACTAAAAATACTAGGAGTGAGCATAGGATTGATTGTATTATTGATTGGAATTGTTGTAATCTTTATCAGTGCCAACGATATTCCTTCCTATGATGTGGAAAAAATTGATTTCAAGGTAAATAGTAGTCCCGAAGCTTTGGCCAGGGGCGAAAAATTGGCCCTTATGCTATGTGCCAGTTGCCATTTGAACCATCAAACCAATAAACTTACGGGTCAAAAAATGATGGATGCCCCACCGGAATTTGGAGAAATCTATTCCCAGAATATTACCCAGGACAAGACCTATGGCATTGGGGACTGGACGGATGGGGAACTGGTATATCTCCTTAGAACGGGCATAAAAAGGGACGGTCAATACAGTCCGCCCTATATGGCCAAATTGCCACATATGGCGGATGAAGATATTAATGCCATTATTGCGTTTTTAAGGTCGGACCACCCTATGGTGAAAGCGGATCCCACTCCGGATATTCCCCCCAAACCCTCCTTATTGACCAAAATCCTTTGTAGGGTTGCCTTTAAGCCACTTCCTTTGCCCACTGAGGCAATTCCCTTACCAAATGAAAACAAGGCTGTGGAATTGGGTAAATATCTGGCACATAACTTGGATTGCTTCTCATGCCATTCGGCCGATTTTAAAACCAACGATTTTCTAAATCCTGAATTGAGTGAAGGGTATTTTGGAGGGGGCAATAAACCCTTGGATTTGCAGGGACGGGTAATGCTGACATCGAACCTTACACCGGACAAGGAAACCGGAATTGGGAATTGGACCAAGGAAGATTTTGTCAATGCACTGAAGTATGGGCAGAAAAAGGGTGCAAAGGCCTTGACCTACCCCATGCTGCCCTATCCTCAACTTAGCGATGCCGAAGCCGGGGCCATTTTTGAATACTTGCAGACCATAACCCCCATAAAAAACATGGTGGAGCGGTCCATTTACTAAAAATGTAAAGTCTAATTTTTGACTTGTGCCAACCATGTCCTCTAACTAAATATGGTCCTTAGCTTAAGTTGTCGTAAATTACCCTAAAGGTGAATTATGAAGTATCTTTTGGCCACTTTAGTTTTTATGACGCTTATGACCTCAAAAATAATTTTCGATTTCAATAAAGATTCCAACATCAAGGAATGGAGAATTGTGAATGATGGGGTCATGGGAGGCTTGTCGGTAGGGAGCTTTACCTTGAGCCCTAATGGACATGGACTATTTATGGGGGAGATTTCTTTGGAAAACAATGGTGGATTCTCTTCCGTGCGTTACCGGTTTGAAAAGCTAAAGGTAACCGAAGACAGCAACATAACCATTAAACTCAAAGGCGACGGCAAAAATTATCAGTTTAGGGTAAAGGACGATTCCAACAATTATTATTCCTATATCGTTACCTTCCCAACTTCAGGGGAGTGGGAAGAAATCAAAATTTCACTCAAGGATATGTATTCTTCTTTTCGGGGCAGGAAATTGGACATGCCCAATTTTTCAAAAAATAGCATTGAGGAAATTGTTTTCCTGATCGGGAACAAAAGAACCGAAAACTTCACATTGTTGATCGATAAAATAGCTTTGGATTAGCCATAGCCCTGAGACTTGGAGATAAAAAAAATCAATTGAATTATAATTGGACTTCTACTCCTAACACTGGGCAGCGTTGATAAAACATAGAACTTACTTGAAAACCTAAAAATTTGCTACATTTATCGGAGTGCTTTCTCATTAAGGAAAATTCCAGGGTACCCTTTTGAGGAACATTTTAATAACAGCCTATTACCTTATTTATAACAACTATGAATTTATTGAAAACCTTACTATTGGCATTGCTATTGAGCACTGCCACAGTCTCCTTAGCTCAAATTGAATTACCTGCCTTTTTTGGGGACCATATGGTCTTACAACAAAATAGGGATGTCTCCATTTGGGGAACCGATAAACCGAACGCTAAAATTAAGGTAATAGGAAGTTGGGGAAAAGAATCCACTGCAACTGCCAATGCCAACGGACAATGGAAACTGAAGATCCAAACCCCATCCTATGGCGGACCCTATACCCTGAACATAAAGGGGAGCAATGCGCGTACCCTGAAAAATGTTATGATCGGGGAGGTTTGGTTGTGTTCCGGGCAATCCAATATGGAAATGCCTGTAAAAGGATTTAACAACCAACCCATAAATGGCAGTGCTGAAGCCATTTTAAACTCCAGGAACAGTCAGATACGCCTGTTTACCGTAAAAAGAGCTACCAGTTTGCAGCCATTGGAAAATGTGGAAGGGCAATGGTCCGAGGCCGGTCCGGCCACCGTAAGGGACTTTAGTGCCACCGCTTACTTTTTTGGAAAAAAGTTGAATAGCCTTTTAAATGTTCCCATCGGTTTGATCCATACCTCCTGGGGCGGATCCAATGTGGAGACCTGGATGGATAAGGAGACGCTTTCCGAATTCAATACCATAGCGTTGCCCAAAAAGCTTCCTGAGGGAGCACCACAACGTACCCCTACCCTATTGTACAATGCCATGATCAACCCCTTAATAGGGTACAACATTAAGGGAGCTATTTGGTACCAAGGGGAATCGAACAGGAACCAGGCCAAGGAATACGCCCAGCTGTTCCCCACCATGATCAATACCTGGAGGGAAAAGTGGCAACAGGGCAAGTTTCCCTTTTACTTTGTTCAAATTGCACCATATGGCTATGACGGCGGTAATGCAGGCTATGTTAGGGAAGCGCAATTGCACACTATGAAAACGGTTGAAAATACGGGAATGGCAGTAACAATGGACATTGGCGACTGCGATTTTATCCATCCCAGGGAGAAGAAACTGGTGGGAGATAGATTGGCCCTTTGGGCACTTGCCAAAGATTACGGCATGGAGGGTATTGCGTATAGCGGTCCGGTGTACAAAGCAATAGATGAGATAAAGGATGGCAAGGTAAAATTGTCCTTTGAGTTTAATGAGAACGGACTCTCCAGTTATGGACGGCCATTATCGGGCTTTGAAGTGGCCGGGGCGGATAAAGTTTTTCATCCTGCCGAGGCTAAAATAAACGGGGACAGGACCCTAAGCGTGTGGGCAGAAGGGGTATTAAATCCTGTGGCCGTTAGATATGCCTTTAAGAATTGTGAGGAGGGCAGCCTTTTTAATACCGATGGACTTCCTGCCTCTTCGTTTAGAACCGATACTTGGGAAGAATAAGCACTTAAAAATGATACAAGGGGTACCAACTTGGTACATAGTTAGGTACCCCATGACTTAGTACCATTGTCTCGTTCAATATCCCCCGAATAGTCGAGTTCTTTTAAGGAAATCCAAATTGGGATATTTTATGAGAATTGATCGGTGACCATTGAAACTAAAAAATAAGCTAGCGTTTTTTGTAAAACAAGTACATCCAAATTGTCCTGGATAACCTAAAATTGAAGGCACTACTAAGCAGGGCTATGCTTACCACACATAAAAATATATAAGCAATCGAGATTTTAAGAATGGCCCAGGTAAGCACAAAACAGGCGATCATTTCGGCACAGGCCAAGGCATAACTAACAAACATGGCCCCAAAGAAAAAACCGGGTTCCACTTCAAACTTATAATTACAATTTTTGCACCTTTTACCCATTTTCGGCATTCTAAAAAGTATTGAACTACCCTTAGAGCTAAATATGTCCCCTTTATTACAATGGGGACACTTCCCCCTGATTATACTTAAAATCATTATTTTGTACCAAAATTATGTGGGCAAAGTTAGTCCCAATAGTTTTGGATTATATTATCCCATTATCCCCATTTTTTGTACTTTTCGGACATTAAGACCTTTAGTATGAAAACAATTCCAATTCTCGGCATAGAACAATTTGAGCACCAAGCCCAATTGGAAGACTTTTATAGCAATAATTTGGAGCACCACTTAAAAAAGAACAGGGAATATTTTCACAAACCCCATAAGCATAACTTTTTCCTTTGTGTACTATTTACCCAAGGATCGGGCATACATGAAATTGATTTTGAAACCTACACTGTGCAAGCAGGTTGCATATTTTTTCTTAGACCCGGCCAAACCCATTTTTGGCAATTCAACAGCAGTCCACAAGGCTATATCTTTTTTCATACCCAGGAGTTCTTTGAATTTCATTTTACCAATAACAAGTTAGAGCAATTTCCTTTTTACTATTCCTTTAAAAACCCGCCCTTGGTAAACATAGCGTTGGACAAAATACAGCGTATGAAATCTAAATTTGTGGAAATAAATAAGGAATACTATTCCGAGCTTCCGTTTAAAAAACAAAAATTGGCCAACCTACTAAGTTCAGTCTATATTGATCTGTCCAGACATTATATGGCACAGGGCCAAAAGAAAGAAGTAATCTCCCTACGGTATTTCAGTACCCTAAGAGCCTTGGAACAGTTGATAGATAAACATTATAGATCTCAAAAATCGGCCAAATATTACGCAGACGCCTTACATATTAGCAGCAAGCACTTAAATAGAATTTTAAGAACCACTTTGAACAAGACCACCACCCAACTTATTATGGAACGTATTATGCTGGAAGCCAAAAGACTCATGGTTCACTCCAATAATTCCCTGTCCGAAATTTCCGAAATTTTGGGCTATGAAGATTATGCCCACTTCTCCAAGGTATTTAAAAAAATGACCCATATGAACCCCAAAGAGTTTAAAAGGAGCTATAACTGAGCAGACTTAATACAACCAGTGGATTTACCTACAAGCAACCTTTTCACTATTCAAAATACGACTTCATGGGTTCAAAATAATGTTCCTGCCAACCTTTAATATAAGGTTCACCATCTTCTGGAACATTGGTATGGATTAAGGTCAATTCGGTTATCCCATCTGATTCTGAAAGTATAAGCTCAATTTGCGAATCTTCCTCCTTATCCTTAAAATTATCAGTTCTCCAGGTTTGAACAATTTTATGGTAGGGTTCCAAAATTAGATTCTCGCCTTTAATATACCCGTCCCAAGCGGTAAATGGATCACCAACCCTGTCTGACACAAAGGCCTCACCTCCGGTCATTTTGGTATGCCCCTGAGTGCTGAGCCAAGTCTTGTAAATTTGTTTTGCCGTGGCATTAAAAGTTGTCTTTAAGGTAAATTCCATTACTGTGCTTTTAAGATGAAATTAAAATAACTGCTCCATTCTTAAATTTACCAAATAATTTTCAGTAGTTGAATCTTAAGGGGCCTATATTTTAGGGGCACCACATAGTGTAGCACCATTATTATATTTGGACCTTTTCCTTTTGTACTTTAATAACAAAAGACTACTCGGAAGAAAAGTCGATTTAGATTAGCTTTTGCTAACTTTGCCTTTTATAAACACCCTAGCCGTGCACCCAAAAAATCCCTTTGCCAAAAATTACGATTTTGATTTCCTAGTGCAGCACTCCCGCGATCTGAAGGAATTTGTCTTTGTGAACGAATATGGAAACCAAACCATAACCTTTGGGGACAAACAAGGGGTAAAGGCATTGAACAGGGCCTTATTAAAGGCCCACTATGGCCTTGACCATTGGGATATTCCAGAG
This sequence comes from Arenibacter algicola, assembly GCF_000733925.1. Taxonomy (NCBI): domain Bacteria; kingdom Pseudomonadati; phylum Bacteroidota; class Flavobacteriia; order Flavobacteriales; family Flavobacteriaceae; genus Arenibacter; species Arenibacter algicola. The sequence goes on along the minus strand of NZ_JPOO01000001.1, from coordinate 2,333,288 downwards.
CATAATCTATGCCCTCCTATTCCCGGTCGTTTGGATTACCTCTTGCATGTGGCGGAGCTGATTCCAAAAACCAAACTTAGCTTGTTGGACATAGGCACCGGGGCCAACCTTATTTATCCCATTTTGGCTACATGCCACTTTAATTGGCAATGTACCGCCAGTGAGGTAGATCTGGATGCCTTAAAAAACGCACAGGAAATTATTGACAGCAACAAGGTATTACAAAAGATAGCGCTAAGACGGCAAAGGTTCAAGAGCAGTATTCTGGAACACATTATTCAGCCTGGGGATAATTTTGACGTTGTAGTCTGCAATCCCCCATTTTTCAAAAACCGTACGGATGCCGAACAACAAAACCAGCGAAAGGTGCGCAACCTACAATTAGAGGGTGGGGAACGCTTAAATTTTGGAGGTCTGGCCAACGAATTGTGGTACAAGGGCGGTGAGGAAGCCTTTATAAAAAAGATGGCCGGGGAGAGTGTGCTATTCAAAGATCAGGTACATTGGTTTAGCTCTCTGGTCTCCCAAAAAGAAAACCTAAAAAATATAAAAAGGGACATTAATAAAACCGATCCAGCAGAAGTCAAGGTCATTGAAATGGAACAGGGCAATAAGAAGAGTAGATTTGTGGCCTGGACCTATAGAAAATAAAAGCGTTGGACCTTACCAAATTAAGAACATTGTGGTTTGGTCCTATTTTTACAACGAATCTAACGGACTCTCAATATTTCTAAGACTACGCGGTGTTACTTTAGTGTACACCTGGGTCGTCTTAATGGAACTATGCCCTAAAAGTTCTTGGATAAAACGCATATCGGTACCGGATTCCAAGAGATGGGTTGCGTAACTGTGCCGAAGGCCGTGTACCCCAATATTTTTTTTGATACCTGCTTTTTTCATGGCCACTTTAAACACTTTCTGCACGCTGCCTTTAGAATATTGTCCCCCATATCTCCCTTCTAGCAAATATTCCTTGGGACTATATTGCTTGTAATACTCCCTAAGTTTTGGCAATAAGGTTACGGGAAGCGGCACTATTCTATCTTTCTTACCTTTTGCCCCATGTATATGCACTACCATTCTTGCGCTATCAATGTCTCTTATTTTAACAGCTACGACTTCGGAAACCCTAAGACCCAAACCATAGCAAAGTTCCAAAGCAATGCGATGTTTTAAATTGTCAAGCTGTTTAAACAACCTCACAACTTCATTCTTGGCCAGCATTTTAGGTAAGGTCACAGGTTTTTTAGGCCTTGGAATATCAAAAAAAAGCTGTGGCCTATGTAGTACTTTTTCAAAATAAAATTTGATAGCGTTTATCTTACCATTCATTTTACGTTCGCCCATTTCTTCTTGGTACACACAATAGAGTAAATAATCCTTTAATCTTTTTGGTGTAAGCTCTTCTACGGGATAATTTTTAATCAATTGAAGTAGGTGTACAAATTCTGCTACGTATATGCGAATGGTGTTCTGGCTAAGCGCTTTTAACCTAAGTTGATCATAATACTGTATTAGGGACTCTTGGTTAACCGGTGCAATTTTGGTCAGTTGTTTTGCAATAAAAGGTCGCTGCTCTATTTTTAAGGCCGTTCTTACAGCGGGTATATCTGGCAAATACCAGGCTTTATTTGTTTTACTCCATTTTGTAGATGTAAATCGATCCCGAAATTGCTGGACCAAGTGGGGATCATAAGGAAAATGCACCAATATTACATTTTTGTTACGATGCACGGTAGGCATAAAGGTATATTGTGAAAAATCCATTCCTCATTTTGTATAACAATATACTGTAAGATACAAAATGATATATAAAATACCTACTCTTAAATTTTATCATATCTATTTATGTATAGGAGTTAAGGAGATATTGGGTTATTTTTATATCTTGACCTTTAATTACACATATATATGTGTTGTGTTTAATTTAAAAGACCATTCTATGACCGAAAATGAATTTGAACAATCTTTCCAAAAAGCAATAAAACTGTCCTTTTTAAAATCACGAGATTATAATATTGAACCGCCAATTATTGCAATAATATTTTCAAATGACAAGGACGGAATAGAATCTTATAAATTTTTGCAAAACGAATTTACAAAAGATGAAATAAACATAGTATTTCGACCAAACCAAAATAAAAAAATGAACTTATCAATCGTAGATAACAAAAACTCTAAAGTATTTAATATTTACGATTTGGACTACTCAAAACCCGAACTGACTGATTTCAGACAAAACGGAGAATTTGGTAAATATTGTGTTTTTTGTATAGCACAAATAATTAATAATCAATTAGTTTTATCCTCTTTGGTAAAAGAAAAACCTTTAATGGTTTCGGAATTAGTGTTTTCCGAATAAGGAACAAACCTAACTTCCGACTTTTCATCGTTAGACCAAACAAACCGACCATTTAACTTTAACTCACACATAAAATAAAAACTATGAACCTAGACAACGAAACCGCAGAAAAACTAATAAAAGCATTGAACGGATTTTCAAAAAGTATGAACGAGTTTAACAACACACATCCTGACGGATTAAGGTTAGACCCTGAAACTTTTGACATCATAAATTCTTTAAACTATAATCTAAAAAACTTTAATCAGGAAAATGAGTAGAGTAAATATTTTTAACTTCACTTAAAACATCTTCTAATTTTGTTTCTTTTTTAATATCTGATAAAAAGATTGACAAATTAGAATCCGAATCTGAACTGTTTTTTCTAAATGTTTGAGAAACCTTCATACTAACTGTTTTAATAAAAAACTAAACACAATAACTAAGACTTCGTGTGGTCGGTACGGCCAAACATGAAGACCGTGTTGACTGAACCGGGTCCTGTTTTCCCTTACTATGGGGATTGCTAAGGTTTGAGGGAGTCTTTTACATATACCTTGTTGTCGGAGCTGGCCCCTTAATTTGGTGGTCACCTCTTTCGTAGCCCGTTCCGGTGCCCTTTTTGATTTCCTTGGCCCATTTTACTCTCCGGAACGGCCTTTTCCATCCCGCTATTTTAATTTTGGCCACGGGTATCCCGTTACGCTGTTTCGGGCGTTCTTCTTGGGGCGCTATTTTTCAGTCGATCGGACCATGCTTTGGGCGGGCCACGGCTGTCGAATACCGCTACGGTCACCATAATCCCGATCTGGCAGTAAGGACATCGGCAATGTTTCAAGGGAGGCCGTCCATTGGGCACGGGACCGCCCAGGACCTGTTGCAGCAAAGGAAGCAGTGCCTTCTTCCTGGAACTGCTCAGGATCCCATAATGGCGTATACGCACGAACCCCTTGGGCAGGATGTGCAGAGCGAACCTGCGGACGAATTCGGCATCGGTTAATCGCAGTAAGGATATCCTTCCCCCATGCCGGTAATCCTTGACGGTAAAAGTGACGTTATTATTATCTAGGCTCTTTATACGGTGGTCACTGATGGCAATCTTGTGGGTATAGCGGCCAAGATATTCTACTACTTGTGCCGGACCTAAAAATGGACGTTTGCAATAAATTACCCAATTGTGCTTGAACAGGTTTTCGTAGAAGGCCGTGGGTTGTGGTGGAAATTCCTTGCGAAGGGATGCTACAAAACGAGCTCTAAAAACCTTGCTCATTGCCTTTACAGGAAACAAATACTTTCCTTTGTTCCTAGCGGATTTCCATTTGCCCGACCTTGTGGTCCCTCCTCCGGGAACAATGCAATGCAGATGCGGGTGAAGGGACAGATTTTGGCCCCAGGTGTGCAGGATGGCGACCATTCCCGGGTCGGCCCCCAAAAACTTGGGATTGGATGAAAAGCCTTTGATTACCTGCCAGGCCGTCCCGAACAAAAGGCCATAGATCGTTTTGGGGCTATAAAGGCATACCCTGTTAAGCTGCGAAGGAAGGGTAAAGACCATATGGAAATACGGCACGTTCAGCAGTTCGGCCTCCCTTGCCCTTATCCATTGTTCCCTTTTATGCCCCTGGCACTTGGGGCAATGACGGTTCCGGCAACTGTTGTAGCTAAGGTGCAGCTTATGGCAGCCAGGGTTGTCGCAACGGTCTATATGCCCGCCCAATACTGCGGTGCGGCATTTGCGCAGGGCGTGCAGGGTCCTTGACTGCCAGCTATTGGCACAAAGGCCGGCGAGCTGTTCCCTGTTGCGTTCCAATACCTGGGCCACTTCGTAAGTGGCGCGTGACACCGTTACAGATTATAAAGCCGCTCCAACGGGCTGAACGGCCTTTGTCTGCCCAGTTGTGCCACATGCAGGTAGGCAAGCGTGGTCTGGATATCGGCGTGCCCCAACAGGTCCTTTACGCTGATGATGTCCAGACCCATTTCCAAAAGATGGGTCGCATAGCTATGCCGCAGGCTATGGGTGGTGACCTCTTTTTGGATACCGCTGTGTTTGCGTGCCTCGCGAACGATCCATCGCACTCCCGTGGTGGACAGTGCAACGGGATTGCCTTCCCTGTCATTGCCGTTAAAGCACCAGGTGACGGGCCTTTCCGCCCTGATGTACTTCCTTAGGCCCCGGACCTGCATCGCGCACAATGGGACATAGCGGTCCTTCCTCCCCTTGCCCTGGCGTACGTGCAGCATCTTTCTCTCAAGGTCCAGGTCCTTCAGCTGGAGGTTGCAGAGTTCAAAGCTGCGAAGGCCACAGCCATAGAGCATGGCCAGTACCAAACGGTGTTTGAGAAGTTTTGGGGCCTTTAGAAGCTGCCTTACCTCGTTATGGCCTAATACTACCGGTAGCTTCTTGGGCCGTTCTATAGAAGGCAATATGACCCGCATCTCCTTCATTCCCGAGATACGGTAGGCATATCTCAGACCATAGACGGTATGCTTGAAGAAACTCTCCGATGGCGTCTTGTGCTGGGATTTCAGAACGTGCAGGTAATCCAGGACCTGCTCCTGGTCAAGGTCCAGCGGACTGCATTTGAAATGGAGTGCAATGTGTGCCAGGCATCTGGCGTAATTGGTAAGTGTACTTTGGCTTTTGCCGGAAAGCTCGATAGATCGTCTTAACTTATGGTACAGTTCATTAAATCCAGGAACGGAATTACAGGCCCTATCAATAAGGGTACTACTTTTTTTTCATAACTTTAAACTTTATGATTAAACCTATCCTAAAGGTAGTGAACAGCAGGCTAATAACTGCTTGAAGCTACCTTTAGGTTTAGTTCAACAAAACCTATAAGTAATGCGGAGTTTGGTGTTTAATTTAAAGTAAGCGTATATTTACTATGTCCGCAAAATCTTTTCGATTTTGCTCTGGAGAAAAAATATAAATCAAAACAAAAAGCTTTTGCTACGTGCGTAGACGGAAACAAAAAGGTTTCCTTTACTCCGCACTACTCATAGCTGAAGCGTTGTGGCGCATTTAACAGAATCTCCCAAATGAAATTGAACATTACCAAAATTTTGATTCTAATATTAATGACTTCGGCATGTATAAATCAAAAAAGGGAATTAAAAGAATATGGTTATGGCAAAAAAGAAAATGACAGTTTAAAAGTTTCGCTACGACTTGGCGGATTTAAAACATATGGTGAGTTCATTGACCGAATTATCGAAGTGTCTTGTAATGACAGTATTCCTCGGATTGTAATAGAATCTAAAAATATTGTTCGGAATATTTATCCCACTCAAGACTGCGAACCGTTCATATTTGACCCTGCAGGAAAACATTATGTAACTTTTGACAGAGGTAAAGTCTATCATGAACAAAGCTTACCTGAAATTAATTTGGACTCGCTATCCAAGATGTTACGTACGGAATTCTCATATTATCATTCATCCAATTCAACCGACAAACCAGATAACTATTTCGTGATTATTGAATCTATGCGTGACGGAAAAACGGTTGGAATTGAAAGTTTCGTAAATACATTGGCATTAAAATACGATTCTCTAAAAACTGATGTCGTTTTAAATCTTGCGTTTTGGGAGCAAGTTCCGTATCGTGCGCCGCCTCCAATGGAATTGGACACTTTGCTGATGGAATAAAAACGCGCCACAATAACTAAGACTTCGTGTGGTCGGTACGGCCAAACATGAAGACCGTGTTGACTGAACCGGGTCCTGTTTTCCCTTACTATGGGGATTGCTAAGGTTTGAGGGAGTCTTTTACATATACCTTGTTGTCGGAGCTGGCCCCTTAATTTGGTGGTCACCTCTTTCGTAGCCCGTTCCGGTGCCCTTTTTGATTTCCTTGGCCCATTTTACTCTCCGGAACGGCCTTTTCCATCCCGCTATTTTAATTTTGGCCACGGGTATCCCGTTACGCTGTTTCGGGCGTTCTTCTTGGGGCGCTATTTTTCAGTCGATCGGACCATGCTTTGGGCGGGCCACGGCTGTCGAATACCGCTACGGTCACCATAATCCCGATCTGGCAGTAAGGACATCGGCAATGTTTCAAGGGAGGCCGTCCATTGGGCACGGGACCGCCCAGGACCTGTTGCAGCAAAGGAAGCAGTGCCTTCTTCCTGGAACTGCTCAGGATCCCATAATGGCGTATACGCACGAACCCCTTGGGCAGGATGTGCAGAGCGAACCTGCGGACGAATTCGGCATCGGTTAATCGCAGTAAGGATATCCTTCCCCCATGCCGGTAATCCTTGACGGTAAAAGTGACGTTATTATTATCTAGGCTCTTTATACGGTGGTCACTGATGGCAATCTTGTGGGTATAGCGGCCAAGATATTCTACTACTTGTGCCGGACCTAAAAATGGACGTTTGCAATAAATTACCCAATTGTGCTTGAACAGGTTTTCGTAGAAGGCCGTGGGTTGTGGTGGAAATTCCTTGCGAAGGGATGCTACAAAACGAGCTCTAAAAACCTTGCTCATTGCCTTTACAGGAAACAAATACTTTCCTTTGTTCCTAGCGGATTTCCATTTGCCCGACCTTGTGGTCCCTCCTCCGGGAACAATGCAATGCAGATGCGGGTGAAGGGACAGATTTTGGCCCCAGGTGTGCAGGATGGCGACCATTCCCGGGTCGGCCCCCAAAAACTTGGGATTGGATGAAAAGCCTTTGATTACCTGCCAGGCCGTCCCGAACAAAAGGCCATAGATCGTTTTGGGGCTATAAAGGCATACCCTGTTAAGCTGCGAAGGAAGGGTAAAGACCATATGGAAATACGGCACGTTCAGCAGTTCGGCCTCCCTTGCCCTTATCCATTGTTCCCTTTTATGCCCCTGGCACTTGGGGCAATGACGGTTCCGGCAACTGTTGTAGCTAAGGTGCAGCTTATGGCAGCCAGGGTTGTCGCAACGGTCTATATGCCCGCCCAATACTGCGGTGCGGCATTTGCGCAGGGCGTGCAGGGTCCTTGACTGCCAGCTATTGGCACAAAGGCCGGCGAGCTGTTCCCTGTTGCGTTCCAATACCTGGGCCACTTCGTAAGTGGCGCGTGACACCGTTACAGATTATAAAGCCGCTCCAACGGGCTGAACGGCCTTTGTCTGCCCAGTTGTGCCACATGCAGGTAGGCAAGCGTGGTCTGGATATCGGCGTGCCCCAACAGGTCCTTTACGCTGATGATGTCCAGACCCATTTCCAAAAGATGGGTCGCATAGCTATGCCGCAGGCTATGGGTGGTGACCTCTTTTTGGATACCGCTGTGTTTGCGTGCCTCGCGAACGATCCATCGCACTCCCGTGGTGGACAGTGCAACGGGATTGCCTTCCCTGTCATTGCCGTTAAAGCACCAGGTGACGGGCCTTTCCGCCCTGATGTACTTCCTTAGGCCCCGGACCTGCATCGCGCACAATGGGACATAGCGGTCCTTCCTCCCCTTGCCCTGGCGTACGTGCAGCATCTTTCTCTCAAGGTCCAGGTCCTTCAGCTGGAGGTTGCAGAGTTCAAAGCTGCGAAGGCCACAGCCATAGAGCATGGCCAGTACCAAACGGTGTTTGAGAAGTTTTGGGGCCTTTAGAAGCTGCCTTACCTCGTTATGGCCTAATACTACCGGTAGCTTCTTGGGCCGTTCTATAGAAGGCAATATGACCCGCATCTCCTTCATTCCCGAGATACGGTAGGCATATCTCAGACCATAGACGGTATGCTTGAAGAAACTCTCCGATGGCGTCTTGTGCTGGGATTTCAGAACGTGCAGGTAATCCAGGACCTGCTCCTGGTCAAGGTCCAGCGGACTGCATTTGAAATGGAGTGCAATGTGTGCCAGGCATCTGGCGTAATTGGTAAGTGTACTTTGGCTTTTGCCGGAAAGCTCGATAGATCGTCTTAACTTATGGTACAGTTCATTAAATCCAGGAACGGAATTACAGGCCCTATCAATAAGGGTACTACTTTTTTTTCATAACTTTAAACTTTATGATTAAACCTATCCTAAAGGTAGTGAACAGCAGGCTAATAACTGCTTGAAGCTACCTTTAGGTTTAGTTCAACAATACCTATAAGTAATGCGGGGTTTGGTATTTAATTTAAAGTAAGCGTATATTTACTATGTCCGCAAAATCTTTTCGATTTTGCTCTGGCGAAAAAAAATAAATCAAAACAAAAAGCTTTTGCTACGTGCGAAGACGGAAACAAAAAGGTTTCCTTGCCTCCGCACTACTCATAGCTGAAGCGTTACCAACAAGCTCGAAAAACGCATTGTCCTGAATGGCACTTAGAGAAGTAAAGAAAGAATTAAATGGAATGGACAAAACCGAAATCATCAAACTGATTTCGGAGATGTACAAGAAAATCCCAGCGGCAAAAACTTATTTGGACATTTTTGCTACCGGCGAAATCAAAGGACTTGCCGAGAAATATAAAAAAGAAATCGAAAAATATATTTATCCAAGTGGACGGAACATGCAGTTGCGTGAGACCGAGGCCAGAAAATTAATACGGACTGTCCAAAAAATGAAAATAACCGAACTCAATGTGGAACTGGAACTACATTACGTAGCTTGTTGCCTGGAGGTCATCGAAGATTTCGGATATTGGGACGAAGGCTATTATATTGCACTGGAGAAAATGTTCTACAATGCGATGGACGGAATACGTGAACTGGGAATGGAGGAAAAATATGAAGAACGCATAAGCGGAATCGCATGCAAGGCAAGTGAGTTCGGACTGGAACTTTCCTACTGAGAAATAAAAGCCAGTTGGTAACAACACCTATACGCAATACTGGCCGAAGGCAAAAATGAAAGACGTTGAATCTATTTCGCCAAAGCTCCGCTTTGACGTTTTATTTGTATAAATTTAAAAACACAAAACATAGCTTTGGCTACCGTTCGTGTCAGATTGAAAACTACCGCTTTCCAATCTCGTACTGCGCATAGCTTAGACCGTTAGGCAACATATGAAAAAAGCACTAATCATTTTGGGAATATGTTGTTATTTATTCAATACAAAAGCGAATTGCCAAATGACAACCAATGAATATGAAGTGGAAATTGACAATTTACTTGCGAAAAAAAATCCTGATTATTATGATGGACTTGCAAAAGTCCTTTCTGAATTTCAAAAAGGTCTAATTTCAAAAGGCATCATTGTCGACGAAACTTATCAAAGCTATGTTGGCCTTTTAAAACAAATTAGCAAGGACGATAAAATGGAGTTTGAATTAGAATATGACCTAAAACAAGCACTTGAAGGACTTGGCGAAGGGATTACTAAAATCATGCCTTCCATCGAAAGTACGTTGCTTGCACAAAAATACTTGAATATTGAGAATTCGAAAGGTTTCCTTTTCAATCATAAGGTATTGTAGCCTTCCCCTTTTTGTAGGCTTCCCTAAAAATAGGACAGTATAAAATTCGAATTTATTAATTTTAAATTTTAACTGTCACATGAAAAGAACAAAATTTACGGAAAGCCAGATTGTCAAGGCACTAAGGGAAAACGAACAGGGAAGATCCGTTGGCGATATTTCCAGGGAACTGGGTATCGACAAAAGTACATTTTACTACTGGCGCAAGAAATACGGAGGTATGGAGCAGCAGCAACTGAAACGTCTAAAGGAGCTCGAAGAAGAGAACAATAGGCTAAAACAAATGTATGCGGATGTTAGTCTGGACAATAAAATGTTAAAGGACGTTTTGTCAAAAAAGTTCTAAGGCCTTCCGACAAGAGAGTTCGAGCAAAATATCTCATCAAACAATATACGGTTCCCATATTACGTGCGTGTAAACTTGTTGATTTAAGCAGATCAATGTGGTATTACCAAAGTAGACGGGATGACAGCGAAGTCATCGACAAGCTAACCGAGTTGGCCGAATCATATCCGACCCGGGGTTTTGATGAGTATTATCATAAGATCCGTCGTGAGGGCCTAAAATGGAATCGAAAGCGTGTGTTGCGTGTGTACCGCAATATGAAGCTGGGCCTTAGGCGCAAGCACAAGAAACGTTTGGTAAAACGTGTAAAGCAACCCTTGGAAGCACCTTCACAGCTCAATGAATGCTGGAGCATGGACTTTATGAGCGATGCGCTTAGCGATGGCAGAAAAGTACGCGTATTCAACGTTATTGACGACTGTAACCGTGAAGCTATCGCCATTGATGCCGGACTATCCTATCCGGCACGGGCGGTCATTGAAACATTGGAAAACCTGAAAGAAGATATAGGGACTCCCAAATATATAAGATGTGATAACGGACCGGAATTTATCTCAAAGACATTTATGAACTGGTGTAAAAAGAACTTTATAGAAATCAAATACACCCAACCTGGAAAACCGATGCAGAACGGATACATAGAACGGTTCAACCGCTTTTTTAGAGAAGACATATTGGACGCTTATTATTTTAATGACGTATATCAGCTCCAAAAGATAAGCGATAACTGGCGGGAGGACTATAATTTTAACCACCCACATAAATCTCTGGGCAATAAATCGCCCAAAGAATATATGCCCAGATTTGATGAAGAATTTAAATTCTTCATCAAATCTGACCTAAACAACAATTATTTATCGAATTTAGAGGTGTCCTAAAAAGGGGAAGGCTACAGTCCATATGCAATAGCGCAAACGATTCCTAAGCCATCCATCCAAATCACGAAGTTTGCCATGGATACTTGTTCCCCGGAAATAGTTTAACCATCCCCGTTGGATTTCGTTTATCTTGGCAACCCGCTCATCGAAACTCATGGGCTTGGTTTTAGCGGTTATCGTCTTTACCCTCATTTTTAAACTCTTCCATGCTTTTTCACTCACTACCAATTGGTATTTGCCCTTCTCCCCTTTGATATAGGTGGGTACGAAACCAAAACCCAAGATGGTGAACTGCACTGGCTTCCTTACGCCACTTTTCTCCCGGTTTACCGCGAGTTTAAGTTTCGTCTTTAGGTACTTTGAGATTGCTCCCATCGTTGCCGTTGCATCACTTCTTCGTCTGGTGTAGACACTGAAATCGTCGGCATAGCGAACGAACCGAAGTTTCCGTCTGGTCAGTTCTTTATCCAGCTCGTTGAGCAGGATGTTGGACAATAACGGACTGATCGGGCTTCCCTGTGGGACGCCTTTTCTCCTCTTTTCAAGTTTGCCATTGATCAAGATCGGTGCTCGTAACCATTTACGTATCAATTGGAGCGTAATTTGACATTTTACCTTTTGGTAGAGCAAGTTCAAAAGCAGGCAATGGTCTACTTCATCGAAAAATGTCTTTAGGTCTATATCTACGATAAAACTATACCCCTCATGGATATATTCCAGAGCCTTGCCAACTGCTTGGCGGGCATTTCTGTTGGGGCGGAATCCATAACTATAGGCACTGAAACCATTTTCAAATTTAGGCATCACAACTTGTGATACCGCTTGTTGGAGCAACCTGTCGGTTACTGTTGGGATTCCCAAGAGACGGGATTTCCCGTTTGCCTTGGGAATTTCCACACCAAGAATGGCTTGGGGTCGGTACTTTCCTTGCTTTACCGTTTGGAGTATGTGCAACTTGTTCTCTCGCAGATACTCTGTGAGTTCCGTTGTTTTCATTCCATCGATTCCTGCACTGCCCTTGTTCGCAATTACTTGTTCTAGGGCTTTTTGCAGATTGTAAGGATGTACTACTTGTCCAATCATTTTTTTTTTTTTTTTGGTTTACATTTTCTTTTACCTGTCTTCGTTACAGAGGGCTATCTGCCTAGGGCGGATTCCGTTCTGCATTGAAGACCAATTGACGTTTGGCCCTTCCTTTGCTTGTGAGACCTCGGATTTATCCATCCGCTCGTTTCTGTTAAGTACTATGACCTCTGCTGACTTCTCTACCTAACCAACTCGTAGTTGTAGAGACCTCCCCAGGTAATGGCATCTTCCCCGCCTGAATGGCACGGGCAGGTTTCCCCCGATTCCTGCCGTATCTACATAAATGCACCTTTTGTACTCATTGGGCGTTACAATGATGTGCTTGCTTACCCATGCATAAATGCCTCATATACGGTTCCTGTCCGTCAGTACCGAGCTTTGTAGTCTCGCTTCCTTCAGATGTAACCTCGCAGTTACCACCCTTGCGACTTACTAATGGTTCAAGGAGTTACCCCTGCCCATAAGGGACCTGCCTGTCCGTCAGGCAGGCTTGCACCCTCTAGATTAATACCATATCTTAGATATGATAAAGATGCCCATGCTGGGCACACACACCGTATATAAAAAAAATTGCTGGCAAGTGCTTAATTCAAAGGTCTTTTTGTATTTTTAATGTCAACACTAAACCGAAAAATTTGCGCTTATTAACACGCAACTTTTCATATACAAACACGATGATGTTGCATTCGCCTACGTCGACCCTATGTGCTACATCTCGCTATCCAACGCTCCAACTCGCCCACTGCTCTCGCAGATGTCGCCCGCACAAAGGGAAATGCAACATCATCGCAGCGCTATGTCAGATCACATAAAACCGTAGGATAAGAGTACTTTTTTTATCAACGACGCTTAACGGAAGAAATCAACGCAACATATCAAGTCACTATATGTAATCTGGACCGCGACATTTTATTCCCAATACCGTCGAAAACCAAAAAAAGTTTTCACTATATTTCCATAAAATTGCCTGCCAACGCTACAACTCGCCCACTGCTGTCGAAGATGTCGTACATAGCGCTGCGTTTGGCCCAAGCTGACAAACATGACCCTGAAAGAAGAACAGATAAAAGAAATTGCCGAACTGTTGGACAGCGGAATGATCTGCTTTTACCATCTGCCCTCGGGGACAATTGACTCGCATCCTGACCCGAACGATCCGTATTTCGACGCTGAACAATGGGAAGACATCATCGATAGAATTGAAAACGACTGGGACAACTATGAACGGTTTGAAAAAATGGAATCATACGAAGGTTATAAGGTGATCGAGAATTTTGCATATTCCTTATCTGATGAGTATTTTAGAGACAAGATTTTGAACGCCATTTCGAGACGAAAACCTTTTCAGAACTTTAAGAATTTAATTGACTCATCTGACTATCGCCAAAACTGGTTTGACTTCAAAAACAAAGCGTATATTAACTTTGTGAAACGACAAATCCAGATGAAAGAAAAATAAAAACCTGGTCAACAATGGCTAAGCTTCTGGCGGGCTGAAGGCTGTCCGCAAGGTTTTTGCTTATCTGCTATTTTTGGTCACGACAAGACTGACAGGTTAGCGTTTGCAAATCCCGCTCGAAATCTTATACGAGAACGTTGTGTACAATACGATCACCTACCAATTAGCTCAATATTGTTAAATGAAAACAGTCTATATTATTCTTTTCGCTACAAATATAAGTTTGTTATTTGGTCAAATTTCAGATAAAAAATCTCACCCTGGTATTTTCAAAACTCATGTGAATTTTCTATTGAACGATATTAGATTAGAAGACACTATTACGGTAAAAAAGAACTATAATCTCACAGATAATACCTTTAAACTTTGGAATAGTCAAGGGAAAAGAATCAAAGAACCTTTTGCAGTCTCTGACGGAAAACATATTTATTTTAGAGCGAATTCAATAAAAAAGTATATTACCAATAAAGTAAATGAGAAATTAAGGATAAGTAAAAATGGATATTTCAGAGCCATTTGCAGTAATGAAAAGTATATATATATATATTGAAAGCTTTTTCCATAGTATGGGATTGACTGCTTGGAGTGTTGGCACTAATTATCGGGCTGGTATTATATATAATATATCAAAAGGGACGTTTACTGTATTTTATACAATTGAAGATTTGAATTCATTTTTAAAACAAGCCATTGATACAGAAATGAGTGATGAATACTTGGGTCAAAAATTAAGTATGAATACTGTTTGGTTCGCCATGAACTATTTATTTGAAGACAAATTTTATCCATATAACCAGTGATAGAACTTAAATTGATTTTAGTTTCCTAACTTTTATATTAAACAAGATTAATTTATTAATAAAAATCACCTAAAGCACTGTACACAACAATAGTGGACTTACAACAAATAGCGCATCAACTTTTGGTATCACAGCGTTACTTGAGCGATACGCTCAAAAAAGAAACCGGAAAAACTTCCACCGAACATTTGCAATTATACCTGATAGACGAGGCCAAGAATATTTTGCTGGATCCCAATAGAACCATCTCTGAGGTAGCCTATGAATTGGGCTTTGAATATCCACCCTATTTTTCGCGCTTATTTAAAAAGAAAGAAGGCATTAGTCCAACGGAGTATAGAGAAAAATATAAAATGAATTAAAACTATGGAAATTTTAAAAATAGCAGTCGAATGGGCCAAAGCCGAAGTCTCCTCGACACGATTCTTCATCTTTTTTGCGATATTATTTATAATCGTAAGCATCGGGTTTTGGCAGTTAGGAAAAACGGATATAGCAAAAGCCTACATAATTCCCACCTTGGTAGCAGGGGTATTGCTTTTGACCATAGGGCTTGGTTTATTTTTCACCAATAAATCAAGAATTAAAGAATTTGAAACTGCCTACAACAGTGATTCCCCTGCATTTATAGCATCAGAAATTGCGCGTACGGAAAGAACACTAAAGGAATACGAAACAGTAGTTTTCAAGGCTATTCCGATTATAATCATTGCAGCTGCCTTGCTAATTATTTTTATAAACACCCCAACTTGGCGTGCAATCAGCATTACAACGATTGCTATGATGATAGTCATTTTACTAATAGACGGAACTGCCCATGCAAGAATTGAAGCCTACAATAAGCACCTGGAATTAGTGAATAAATAATAAAGATATGGACTTGAATTTAAGGAAGTGTAATTATTAAAACAAGGTAGACAATTAACCCGCCATTGCCCGAAACGGTGTGGGCAGGTTGCTGGAATGGCTTTCTGCAGACAGGTCCTCCACTACCCTAAGAATATTTCCTGGCCCAAAAGCGTTGCAAGACAGATTTGCCAATTGCCTATCGGCAAGCAAGTTTGGATTGTATATGTTAAATTAGGTGCTTAAAACACCCAACTACCCATGTCCGAGACCCTTAGTGGTATTGTGTATGCCCAAAACAAAATGAAAGAACTATATAATTTTTTTAATACTACTTTCTCCTTACACGAGGGTACTTGGAACGTAGTAAAAAAATATATTTAGCGAACATTCATTAAAAAAAGGGGAATACTATGTTGAGGAAGGTGAAATTGTCAAAAAAATTGGATAAAAAAATGGCCTAAAAGATGTCATTGCCATTTTTACCGTCGGCACTTTAGCTTTCAAACAAATAACAGATACCCTAGCTTATGTTCTTGCCAAAGCTGTATAACCAAGCTTGGGACAAATTGGATTTACCTCTATGCAGGACAAGGTCGAAAATTAAATACTGTGGTAAGCCTGCACACTCTTATACTTATAGGCCAATAAACACGATCCATAGCACTTCCACGACCAAAATCATAGCCATTACAAGGTCGACAATATGAAATTACGCACCTAGTTATATTATATTTGTACAAGCAAAAGTATGCTGTTCAAAGCAACAAGCATTAATTGTACAAGGATGAACAACTCTTCTTATATAGGAACAACATGAAAAACGATAATAAATTAAAAGGAAAGAACATTCTAATCACCGCTGGTGCACAAGGTATTGGTGAATCGATTACCAGGCACTTTATTGATAGTGGAGCCAATGTTTCCGTTCACTATTTTTCCAGTGCCGATACCGCGAACCAATTAACGGAATACGCAACGGGCAAAGGACAAAAAGCGATTGCTATAAGTGGTGACTTGACCAAGGAAGCCGATGCGAATGCATTGGTCGAAAAAACAGTAAAGGCGTTGGGTAGTCTGGACATATTAATCAATAATGCGGGATCACTTGTTGCACGTAAAATGTTGAACGAAATGGAGGCCGAGTTCTGGCACAAGGTAATGGACATAAACCTTACCTCCATGATGTTCGTGACCCGGGCCGCAGCTCCTTTTCTAGCAAAAAATGAAAACAGCAGTATTGTTAATTTAGCATCACTCGCTGGGCGTAAAGGTGGTCACCCAGGGTCGTTAGCTTATTCTACCAGCAAAGGCGCCATACTAACATTTACAAGGGCACTCTCCACCGAATTGGGACCTCAAGGTACGCGGGTCAACGCGGTTGCCCCAGGTCTCATCCTTGGCACTTCATTTCACAACACGCATACGACAAAAGAATCAGCGGCTGCAACAACAGCAGGTATTCCAATTCAACGTGCTGGTAATGCCGATGACGTAGCAAGGGCGGTATTATTTCTAGCTTCCGAATACGATGGCTTTATTACAGGTGCCACGCTAGACATCAATGGCGGTGTCTATAATATGTAGATACTTAAGCAAACACTACATCAAATGCAATTGATTATTAAAATAGAAAACATTGGAAGCTAAACAGCCACATGTGTTTTTGTATTAATTTTTTTCAAGGATAGATTTATGCTAAAGACTCC
The DNA here is from genome assembly GCF_000733925.1 of Arenibacter algicola. Classification (NCBI taxonomy): domain Bacteria; kingdom Pseudomonadati; phylum Bacteroidota; class Flavobacteriia; order Flavobacteriales; family Flavobacteriaceae; genus Arenibacter; species Arenibacter algicola. The sequence continues at coordinate 2,316,443 of NZ_JPOO01000001.1, read as the reverse complement.
AGTAATACACCCAACAATTATGGAAGTGCTTGCCCGTTCAGGGCATTTTGCACAAGTGGTCATTGCTGACGGAAATTTACCGGTCGCCGCCATGACAGGTCCAAACTCCACAACCGTACATCTCAACTTTCGCCCGGGAATATTGGATGCTCTCACAGTGCTTGAAGGCATCCTGGAAGTCTGCCCAATACAAGGTGCCATAGTCATGGAAAAGCCTACAGAAGCAAGCGCTGAGATACACGATGCTTATAAAAAATTACTGGGGGACGTAACATGGGAGGCCATGGAACGCTGGGCGTTCTATGACAAAATCAGGGAACCGGCCACCACATTGATTATTCAAACCGGTGAACAGCGTCGCTTTGCCAATTTGATCCTCACTGTTGGTGTTGTAAAAATGGCGGAAGAAAGTAACTTTTAGGAACTTTTGGCCCATCCACTATTTTCTAAACTTCCTAGATCTTAGTCCAGAAAAGAAGGCATAGAATCTGTTTGGAACTGGCATTGGGCTGAAAAGTACTATAACTGACAAGTGAACGTCCAATACTATGATTTTCCAAAGCACAGGTCGACTTTTTATAAAGTTATTGATTACCCTAAATTCTTTATCTTTAAACAACTTACGAACTATGCAATGGCCACTGTGTGAAATTTTGAGCCAGTAGTCCAAAAACATTGTGGGATATGGAGTATAGAAAACTGAAAAATCTTGGTGTCCTACTTTTCATTGTGCAAATAGTTGCCATTGGGGCTTGGTTTTATATTAAACAGCCAGAAATGGATTGTTCAATGGATATGCTGAAAATTATCCCGATACTATTTGGAATCAACCTCCTAGTAGGACTGGTATTGTACTTGCTGAAGAAAAAGGATCTTTCAAAATTGATTTTCGGAAATTCGATAATTTGTCCTTTCATTTTTTTTGCAGGGTGGATTTTATGGTTTACCTATTATGCCCAATAAACCAAATTGGGATGAGACGAAAAATTGGTAGGAATTGCCCCCAACTATTTATATACAAACAGTTATTTGTTAAAGGTGCAGGTAATACGTTCTACAATTGGACTGAGATAAGCAAAATCTACAGGCTAAAACGGCAAAGAGAATCAATGAAAAACTAAAGAGATTTCCAATGAAAAAAGAAGCACTTAATTGGTTAGGTGAGTTGGCCATAATTCACGCTACGGGTAACGATACAAACGGCAAATATTGTATTGTGGAGCTTTATGCTACAAAAGAAGGCAGTCCCCCGTGGCATGTTCACCATAGGGAGGATGAAGGTTTTTATGTAATTGACGGTGAGTTGACCCTGTACGTTGGTGATAAAAGTTATAAGGCCAAAAACGGAGATTATTTATTGGCCCCAAAAGACATACCGCATACTTATACAGTAGATTCCCCAGGACATGCAAGAATATTAATGATTTGTTCACCTGCCGGATTTGAAGATTGCGTTCGTGCAATGAGCACTCCGGCCACATCACTTGTTCCCCCCGAACCGGAAAATGCGGAAACCGACTTTGGGAAAATTATGAATATAGCAGCTGAATATGGCGTTGAGTTTGTAGAGGCTCCTGTATAATAAATAAATAGTACCAAAACACTTTAATTGGAATATTAATTTTGAAAAAACGCATAAGATGAAAATTTGTGCAGCACAGACAAAATCTGAAAAAGGGAATATAAAGGCCAATATCGAAAACCATTTGAAATGGATTGAACTTGCCGTCTCCGAAAAAACAGACTTGATCGTTTTCCCTGAATTATCCTTGTTAAATTACGAACCGGAAATCGCAAAGGATTTTGCGACCGACCAAAATGATCCGAGATTGGAGGTGTTTCAAGCTATCAGCGACTCTAAAAGCATTACAATTGGAGTTGGTATGCCTACCAAAACGGAATCCGGAATTTTAATTAGCACCCTTATTTTTCAACCAAACCTGCCACGACAAACTTATTCCAAGCAAATTCTGCATCCAGACGAAAAGCTGTACTTTATTGAAGGGAGCGAACAGACTATTTTGTCTATTAAGGACTCGAAAATTGCCCTTGCCATTTGTTACGAGTCATTACAGCCCGAACATTCCAAAAATGCACATGGAATGGGAGCAGAAGTTTATTTGGCCAGCGTAGCAAAATCAAAAGCGGGAATGGAAAAAGCGAACACGGACTATCCAAAAATAGCGAACAAATATTCAATGCCAGTTTTAATGGCCAACTGCATCGGGTTTTGCAACAATACCCTAAGTGCCGGACAAACATCAGTTTGGGACGCTAACGGAATTTTAATCGGACAACTCGATAGTCAAAGCGAGGGATTGTTGATCTATGATACGGTATCAAAATCAACCTATTCTGTAAACTAAGTTTCATAGACTTTCCAATCAAATCAATAAGCCTAAACCAGAATGTAAAAAATATACTTTTAATTCCCATAATTCGTCAGAATAGCGCAGGTTACTCCCTATTTAATATATTCGGACAAAACCGTAACTTACTTCCATATTAATATTAGACCGAAGTTGTTGGCGAACAGCGACATAACAAACGAATAAAATGGGGGAACTGAAAGTAAAAACAAACCCTAAAGTAGATGCAGTCTTTGCCAACTATCCCGACTTTGTTCGGGATAAGATGCAAGCGTTACGGGAATTGGTCCTTGAAACAGCGGAAGAAACCGAAGGAGTTTACCAATTGGAAGAAACCCTAAAATGGGGAGAACCAAGTTTTGTAACCAAAGATGGTAGTACCTTGCGAATGGACTGGAAAGAAAAAACACCCGACCAGTACGCTATGTATTTTCATTGCTCAAGTAGACTGGTAGATACATTTAGATTGGTTTTCAACCACAAATTTCAATACGAAGGTAAACGGGCCATAGTTTTTAAATTAAATCAGAAAATTCCAAAATCGGAATTGAAGGAATGTATTAAAGCTACATTGACCTATCATAAAGTAAAACAATTGATTACTTTGGGAATTTGAGGAATTGAGGGAGAAAATAGATACAGTAATCTCCATATAATGAACACCTATAAATATAATTGAACACCAGTTGTTTAATTACTACAATTCGGCCAGTATCTTATAAACAAGAAAAACAATGCATAGCAGGGCGGCAAGTAACGGCAGTAAAAACTTCCGGTTTCCCCAACATTTCTTCCTGCCATAATCGTTAATGGCCAACTTGGTCTGTGAGAGATTTACCATTGTAAAAACGCTTATGACCACATAGCTTGTAGTATTGGCCAGTTCAACAATAGGAACGAAAATGGCGAGAACCACAATCCCAATGGCTATGGCCAGGGTGGCCAGTATTGGAGTACGGTACTTCTTATGTACTTGATGAAACAATTTGGGTGCATTGTTCTGCCCTGCCATTCCGTAAAGGACCCTTGACCCCATTATGAGCTGTGCCAATACACCATTTAAAACGGCAACCAAACTAATTAGACTAATAATATAGGCATAATGCTGCCCCTTATTCGCAACTATTTCCGCCATAGGCGCATCGGTGGCAATAAGTTCGTTCAATGGCAAGGCAATTACGGCAACCACAGCTACAGCTACATACAGGAACAACGCAATGAACAAACTGCCCATAATGGCTACAGGCATGCTCTTTTGCGGATTTTTGGCCTCCTCCGCAACATTTGCCAAATCTTCGAACCCAACAAAAGCATAAAAGGCCAAGAAAGAACCCTGAAACACTGCAAAGATATCATAGCCAGGTGCCGCAAGGAACATTTGGGAAAACTGGGAAGTAAATTTCTCCAAATCTATGCCTGCCACAAAAATGACAAATAGAAGCCCCCCTACCTCGATCAAGGTTATTAATCCTATTACGTTCAAAGATTCCCCAATACCCCAGATGGCAAGTAAACATAGTAGTGTCATACTTACGATGATGACAACAGCATCCGGGAATTCAATAAACACGTTCAGGTAGCCAACAAATCCTTTGAGAATGGCAGCAGCGGAAATAAACCCCGTAAATATTACTCCCCATCCCACCAAGGAGGCCAATCGTTTTGAGTTGAATGCCTTGTTTACATAGATTATTTCCCCACCACTTTTCGGAAACCGCGGGGCAAGAAGGGAATAGGAGTATGCGGTCAATCCTGCCAAAACCCCTGCAAGTAGGAAGGAAAGAGGCGCCAGCGTTCCGGAATACCCTGCTACCTTGCCCACTAGCACATAAATACCTGCTCCCAGCATGGTCCCCACACCATATAGGAGTATTTGAACTGTACCCAATTGTTTCTTTAACCCAACCTCTTGCTTATCTTTGTCCATTCCTTAATGCTTTCCTATAAAGTTAAGGGATTGTTAGGTTTGAACTATGAAGTAGCTTGCTTTTTCACCAAAACTCAGATCAACAACCCATTAAAAGCGCTTATGCACCTTTGGTAAAGGCAATTGGCATTTATTCCCGATTTTTCAGACGTAATTACCCACCATTAAGGTTGGGCTTGATGTGGTCAACTTGATAGATTCACTGAATTGACAATTATTATTTGGAAATCATGTAGTATTACCTTCACTTTTTCATTAAATTTAAACAATGCAAGTCTAAGGTATATCATAACCCAAAGGTGATTGGCTTTGTTACAGTTCGAAGCCAAACGGGCGGACACAAAATGAACAAAGATGTAATTATCGAACAAACCGTTGCATTAATAGACCACAATACACAGGAACTTCACCGCATAAATTATTACTTCAATCATTTGCAACATTAATATGGGCAATAAAAATAAAGACCATTATTTTCTCAAGGGCGGAGGAGAGATGGGGAAAATGATAAGAGAAAAAGATTGGAGGAAAACACCTTTAGGAGATCAAGCGGACTGGCCTCAAAATCTTTGTACTATGGTTGCCGTTATGCTCGACAACCCTTTTGGCATGTATATAGCTTGGGGTACAGAATACATTCAACTGTACAATGACGGTTATCGTCCCATCCTTGGGACTACCAAACATCCCCAGGCATTAGGTATCAGCACCCAAGAAACATTTTCAGAAATATGGCATATTATCGAATCTATGTTTGACGGGGTAATGAATGGAAAAGCAGTAGGTTTTCCTGATTTCATGTTGCCCCTGAACAGACACGGTTTTGTGGAAAATTGTTATTTCGATTTCTCTTACAGCCCTATTAGAAATAATGACGGAACGGTAGGAGGTGTATTGGTAACAGTTATTGAAACCACTGATAAAAAGAGAGTGGAGGCAAATTTAAAGGAAAGCAATCAGCGTTTTCGCAATACTGTAAAACAGGCCCCAGTTGGCATAACTATTTTACGAGGACCACAATATATAGTAGAAATGGCGAATGATGCCTACCTAGAATTAATTGATAAAAAAGAAGCTGACTTTGTAGGAAAACCTTTGTTTAACACCTTACCTGAAGTAAAGGAAGCCGTTCACACGTTGCTGGATGATGTATTAAACACTGGATTAGCTTATCACGGTAACGAGTTGCCCATACCTCTAAACCGTTATGGAAAGCAGGATATATTCTACTTCGATTTTCTATATTATCCGCTAAAAGAGGATGATGGTAAAATATCTGGCGTTATTGCGGTTGCCACCGAGGTTACCGAAAAAGTGGAAACAAGAAGAACTATTGAAGAAAGGAAACGCCTTTACGAAGCTATCACCCAAAATACACCCGACCTTTTTTACGTATTTGACCTTAACTATCGGTTCACCTATGTAAATGAAGCATTGCTAAAAATGTGGGGGCGCACCTGGGAGGAGTCAATAGGCAGAGGGATGTTGGAATTAGGGTATGAGCCCTGGCATGCCGATATGCATGAACGGGAAATAGACCAAGTGATAGCCACTAAAAAACCAATTCGTGGCGAAGTATCATTTCCACATGCCAACTTGGGAAGACGCATATACGATTATATTTTTGTCCCCGTAATAAACGAAAAAGGCGAAGTGGAAGCGGTTACCGGTACCACCCGTGACATCTCTGACATAAAAAATGCCCAAGAGGATCTGAAAAAGAGCGAAGAACAGTTCAGTACCTTGGCCGATAATATGGAAAATCTTGCCTGGCTCGCTGATGGCGAAGGATGGATATACTGGTACAATAAAAGATGGTTGGAATACACAGGGCTAACCCTGGAAGAAATGCAAGGATGGGGTTGGCAAAAAGTACATCACCCAGACCATGTAGATCGCATTGTAGAAATAACTAAAAAAATATGGCAAATTAACGAATCCTTCGAACTCACCTTTCCCCTGCGCAGGCATGATGGTCAGTACAGATGGTTTCTTACCCGTGGCTATCCTGTGACCAATAAAGAAGGAGAAATAATCCGTTGGATAGGCACAAATACCGATATCAGTGTGCAAAAAGAAGCCGAAGAACAATTTAGACAAATGGCTGAACGTATGCCCCAAAAAGTATGGACCTCCGATGCCGAGGGAAACCGTAATTACTTTAATCAGGTCATGCTGGACTATACTGGATTGAATTTTGATGAACTAAAAGATTGGGGATGGAAAAAAATTATACATCCGGATGATTGGCCTATTACAAAACAGAAATGGGAACATTCACTCAAGACTGGAGAAGACTTTGAAAATGAAAATCGCCTACTTCGAAGTGATGGTGAATACTTATGGCATCTTATTCGTGGAACTGCCGTAAATGATGACCAAGGCAAACCAAAAATGTGGATCGGCTCCAAAACGGAAATACATGAACAGGTAGAACTTTCCGAAATTTTGGAAAAAAATCTGAAAGAAAGTAACAGACGGATGCAAACCATCTTGCAACACGCTCCGGATGCGGTTATTTCTATTGATGAAAATGGAGTTATCAGTAGCTGGAACAACGAATCGGAAACTGTTTTCGGATGGACCGAAAGCGAGGCTATTGGTAGGACACTCACTGAAACAATCATTCCAGAGCGATATCGGAAACGCCATAATGAAGGAATGAAACATTTTCTAAGAACGGGTAACGGACCTGTAATTAATAAACCTATAGAGTTGTCCGCACTGAATAAAAATGGCAGGGAGTTTCCCATTGAGCTAAAAATATCAACTTCAAAAATAAACGACAGCCATATTTTTATTGGATTTATACGGGATATTTCAATACGAAAAAAGGCTGAGGAGACTTTATTAAACAAAACCAATCAACTAATGGAAGCCCAGCAATTAGCCCATATTGGTAGTTGGGAGTGGGATGTAGTCTCCAATGTTATTGAATGGTCCGATGAGCTATATAGGATATACGGCCTAACACCTCAGGAATTTAAAGCCGACTATGAGAATTACCTCAAATACATTCATCCAGATGATAGGGACTACGTAGATTCCAAAGTGCAACAGGCATTTAAAGATCGTTTACCGTACAATTTTTTTCATAAGACGATAGGTGCAAATGGGAAATTGCGAATTTTAAGTTCCACTGGAAAGGTATTTACAGATGCCAATGGGAATGTTATCAAAATGTCCGGAACAGCACAAGATGTCACTGAGCAGAAAAAATATGAGGAAGAATTGAAAAGTAGTGAAGAACGCTTTTATAAAATTTTCCACAGTAATCCTGTTCCCATGTCACTTGCCGAAATCAAAACCAATAAAATAAAATATGTCAATAATCTTTTTTGTAGTGCATTTGGTTACACAAAAGAGGAAGTAATCGGCCAAACATCCGAAGAATTGAATTTGATTGATCCTGAAGAATATAAAAGAGTCATTGATCTGATATTTGGGTACATTCATGAAAATCGCTCCCTTGCCGAAGTGCAGGAATTGTCCAAAGAAGAAACAGAGGCCCTGCTATTGAAGTTGAAGCAATCGGAAAAAATGAAAGACTTTGAAATACTTTACACCAAAAAAAACGGAGAAACATTTCCTGCCCTTGTTTCATTTGATGTCATCAGGATAGGCACCGAGAGTTTTACGGTAACATCATACTTGGATATTACCGAAAGAAAAAAAGCAGAGGCCTTACTTAAAAACCAAAATGAACAGCTTGAAAAAATGAACAAGGAACTTGAATCATTCGCTTATGTCTCCAGCCATGATTTACAGGAGCCCTTGCGGAAAATCCAACTTTTTGCAACGCGTATTATAGAAAAAGAAGAACACAACTTGTCGGACTATGGCAAAGATATGTTTAAAAGAATGCAGGTTTCCGCCCAAAGAATGCAGACTCTCATACAGGATTTACTGGCCTACTCCCGTACCGATACTTCTGAAGGTAATTTTGAGAAAACCGACCTAAATGAAATTATAACCGATGTTAAAGAAGAATTAAAGGAAGAACTTACTGCAAAACATGCTACCATTATAACTAACCAATTAAGCCATGCCCACATAATTCCTTTTCAATTTAAACAAATCCTGCACAACCTTATAGGAAACTCTCTGAAGTTTTCCGACCCGGGCCGCCCTCTATTGATACAAATCAAGAGCGAAATCGAAATAGGCATAAAACTCAATAATACAAAACTTTCACCTCAAAAGACTTATTGCCATATTACCATTTCCGACAACGGAGTTGGTTTTGAAAAACAGCACAATGAAAAAATATTTGAAGTATTCCAACGTTTACACGGTAAAAATGAATATCAGGGTACGGGAATTGGACTATGCATTGTAAAAAAAATAGTAGAGAATCATCACGGCATCATTACCGCAAATGGCGAACCTAACAATGGAGCAACTTTTCACATTTATATTCCTGCAAAGTAATAACTTCACCCCCAACGCGTAAATGAAAGCTTGTTTGTTTTTTAAATGATCGAACCTAATACCATATTAATAGGAATTGGGGTATAAAGATTATTAGCTTCCAACAAAAAGTATACGAAGACTTAGGATAAATCTTTCGGAATGGGATTATTTTCAACCTTCCCTATCCCCATGCGTCGAGCTTGGATTCCTATTAGGGGACCAGCGAGAATTGAGGAAAGGAGCGCTGAAAATACGATAGCCACAAATATTGCCTGTCCAATGAGTTCCAATTCTATGGCCAGAGTAGCAACCACAATTTCCATGGCGCCTCCGGGAGTAAAGATCAAGCCCATTAAAATAGATGTTTGTTGAGATTGCTTGCCCAATTTTGCTCCTAACCAGGCACCAATAAATTTACCCAAAATGGCAACTATACAGAATATAACAGTTGGCCATAATTCCAGTCCCACCAAAAAATCGATTTTGATACCAAGTGTTGCAAAAAAGAGGGGTACAAAAATAGCATGCAAAGTATCCGAAACGCTATTGCGAAGCTCCTCTGTTACTCTTTTGGCACTTCCCGCCATGGTACCTGCTAGGAAGAATCCCAGAATAGCATGAATTCCCATCCACTGCGTGATGGCTCCACAAAGCAATCCAACACTTACAATTAGAGTCTGTGCAGCTGCAGGCTGTGGCAATGAAGTTCCTTCGACTCGCTTTAAGGCAAAATTCAATACCTTGGCCCCAACGGCAATACTTACTATAATAAAGGCGATTACCAGCAATGCCCTTCCGCCCAATTCCATGACACCCATTGCATGGGCCGTTACCATTGACATTACCACAGTAAACAATAACCATCCAAAAATGTCATTGATAGCACAGGCCGAAAGGGCAAGGGACGCTTGTGGCGTTTTATTGATTCCAAGATCACCCAAGGCGCGCGCCACGACCGAGATGGCAGTGATAGAACATGCTACGGACAAAAATAAGGGGAAGGTAATTCCTGTGGCGGCCTCTCCCCAATAAATAGGGTCATATGAGCTAAAAATAGGATAGCCAATGGCAATGGGAAACAACACCCCGACAATGCCAATTAAAATAGACGCACGACCACTTCGGAGCGCATGCCCCACATTTACATGAAACCCTGAGGATAATAAGAGAAAAAAGACCCCTAGCCAAGAAACCGTTTCCAACATTATGTATTGGGGTTCGCTATCAGGAAAAAGCATGTTTTGTAAGTCCGGAGATACCCGACCAAGTAGGGTTGGCCCCAAAATAACGCCAGCTAAAATTTCACCGGCCAAGGCGGGAATTTTTATGGATTCACAGATAACACCTAGGGTTCGTGCAACCCCAAGAAGAACGAGGATCTGAATAATAAAAAGTAGAATATGGCTTTCGTTGAGGTAATGCATATCAATATTTTATCCTTTTGTAGTCATATTAGAGTGTATTAAGTACCTCTGAAAATTGCACTTGGCCAATTGCCAACACTATATCTCCGGTAGTCCAAATCTCCCTTTATATGTTATTCTGATGTTATTATATCCAATGAAGCGAAACCTCCAATTTTACTTGGACAACCCCTGATCGGTTTCATTACCATACTGCCCCTATCCATAACTTGAGATGCCTAAAACTCGGTTAAGACAGTAATACTATTTAATAATGGAACAATGTTTTATTTAAGTTTTATGCCTCCTTTTGAAAAGTAAAAAGTGGTATTCTAGTTTGAAATGCCGTATTTTGGGTGACGCTCTTTTGAAATACCTTTTCTAAAAAGTTGGTATGGTGGGTAAACATGATTACCATATCGGCGTCAACGTCGGCCACAAACTTATTGATGCCCAATACAACGGAGTTGATTTTTAGTTCGGTCATTTTTATCTTTTGATAAGAAAAATCTTTTATTAAACTCTTTTCCTTTTGCTGTAGATCCCCTTCAAAACCCTCATCATCCTTATCAATATGAAGAATTTGAATCCATGCATCCATTAATTTTGCGAAAGGGATAATTAGATCAAGCTCTTTCTCAAGATTGTAAAAGTCGCTGGAGTATACAATGTTTTTGATACCCTTATAACGGGCAAATTCAGGAATGGTAAGCACAGGGATACTACTTTTCTCTATTATACTGGCGGCATTACTACCAAAAAGAATCTTTTTAAGCCCACTGGCACCTTTGGTTCCGATACAAACAATATCGATATCATTTTTTAGGGCGGTCGTCTCAACGTATTTTCCTATAGACGTACCAGAGGTAATTTCATAGCTTATATCTACATTATGGCTATTATCTTTTTTTATAGACGCCAAAAGTTCTTTCATTGCCCTTTCCGAACTAGTTTTTATGGCCTCTTGAAGTTTATGGGAACCCACTCTGGCCATTGAAGGTGTATTGGTGTCTATTACATGGAGCAACATAAGCTTTACTTCCAAGTCCTTGCTCAAATCTACAGCATACTTGATCGCTACCTTGGATAATTCCGAAAAATCTGTTGGGATTAAAATTCTCATATAAAAACTGTTTTAGGTTTATACTTTAAAAATATCCAACTCCTGGGTCAAATAATATGATATTGGTCATCCCTTGTAATAATATATGACGGACCCACATGTTCTACCAAACTTAAATATATCTAAACTATAAAATGTTGTGGTCTTTTTAATGAACTCCGGGAGTAGGTAGTCTTCCTGTTGGCTCCTATTGTAGCGCTTAGCACACCCCTTTAACGTATTATTCCAAGCCAGGCGCATTGCCCAAGTCCTGAAAATCTGTCACAGGGCTTTCAACCTCATCTTCTAATCTCGTGTAAGGCCAACACCGGAATGCCAGTGTGATAATTAAGGTTCTTCACCATTGGCCGTGATAAAATCATTCCAAAAAAACTATGTCTTCTATTAATAAAGGAAACCATATCACTCCCACGACTTTCTATAAATGAATTGATTGCAGCTTGAACATCTTTATTTTTTAGGGTATGAAACGAGTAGTCCAGATCTTCAAAATAATCCTTTAATAAATTTTTATTGGTGACTTGATCCTCATCAAGGCTTTCATTTTTATTAACCACATTTAGCACTACAATGGACGAATTGGACATTTTTGCTATGTCGACCAAATATTGAAATTCTCGTCTTTTAAAGGTTGTTCTATAATCTGTTGGAAAAACAATTTCCTTTATTTCCTTATAGATCGTTTTTGATGGGATGGCAAGCACGGGACAGTTTCTGATTTCTTCCATAGCAAGCACCGTTTGGCTCCCGAATATTTCAATTCTGGAATTCGTTGCTCCCTGGGTGCCCATGACAACCATTTCGATATCCTGTTTATCCACCATGGTCTTAATTATGTCCAATAGATTACCACATTCGGATACCACGTGGAATTCATGATTCCTTGAATTATCATCATGTGATAGCCACTCAAGAATAACCCTCAAGCCACCGATCGATTTTTCCCTAAATTCCTCCAAATCCCTAGCAATAGCAAGCTCCATTGTATAGGGTTCTGCATTATACGTATTTAGTATATAAAAAACACAGGTTTCGTTCTTAAACAGTTTAACTGCATATTCAATGGCGTTTTGGGCGTTTTTTGAAAAATCTGTAGGACAAAGAATTCTTCGTTTCATAATAATCAAGTATTTAAACGTTTAGAATCAAATATATCCTTATAATAATTAGGCAACAATGATATTTATCAGATAAGCTTCCAATACCAGTTCTCTGAAAATGAACCTATAGAAGAGCCGATCGCCTTAGGTATTATTATATTATGCTTTAGGTTTGGCAAATAAGTCCTCCCTCCCACCACCGGGTCTGGTAATTAACAGTTAGATAATGGCCAATGTAATTTTATAGTATTAGAGATCACAAAAGATTTCAGACCGCGCTAAACCTTTGCAATATTTAATCCTCTAAATCTATAGTGAAAAACTTGACAATATTTATTTAAAAAGAAGTTACAAAAGTGTATCCCCCTCTTAACCGTTTTATTTCTTCCGTTATGAATGTTGCCTTCGTTGTGCCAACAACCTGGATGCATCCTAAAACATGCTATAAAGGGTAGTTACTATTGCCCCTTTACCATCATTGGAAACATGGGATAACAATTGCTTTTCCTCCTTTACCTTCAAATTGAATGGTGGGGCCAATAAGTTTAGACCGCTTTGTTTTTTTAACCTAATGCCCTGTCCAGAAATAATATCCTTATTGGGTACAAAATCCCCTTCAGGTAAATGCTCCGTTATCACGACATATTTATACTTGGACAACTTACCCGCTACACTATGTACCTCGGCGTTGGATAAATGTTGAAGCACTTGTCTCAATATGGCACAATCCCCGGAAGGCAGATCATCCATGGCGATATCCAAACATTGGAATTCCAAATTTCCTTCCTCAAATTTTTTCCTATTACGTGCTATAAGCCCTGGTACTATATCTATGCCTGTGTACTTCTTGGTATGCCTTACCAATTGCTTCCCTACATTAAAATCCCCGCAACCTAAATCGCATACGGAAAGGGGTTCTTTAAAAGAACTCAAGAATGATGTTAAAACAGCTATATATGGATTTAAAATTTCAGGATGATGTGACCCTTCACCAGAATAATAATCGGAATTATCACCGCCCCACAGTTTCATTTCATAAACCTGTTCCATTGCCGCTTTGGTAGGCCAAGGCTTCTTCTTTATTTTATTTCCAATTTCCTCCTTCTTCACAAATATTAATATTTGCATTATTCTCCGACCTAAAAACAAACGTACAGCAATAACGCAGATGATAAAACTTATTGAAATACCTTGACTTTGAAAAATTTATGCCAATTTGCTCCTATTTTTTAAAATAACAAGGGTTACAACATGAATAAGTACGATGGCCAAGGGGATGGCTACAATTCTTAAGTCTGGAAAAAGGTACCACAAAATTACAATACTTACAGTTCTTGCTATAGCGTGTACTATGCCTATCCAATGCTTCCAGTAGCAATAAAGAGCACCCAAACCTTAACTTTATCCGAGAAAAACATACCCGAAAAGGCTACCAACAACCAAGCTACTAAACCTGAAAGAGGCGTTGCAGAAAATGGACCTTTTGAACATTCCTGTCGTTGTTGCTCCAATGTCTTCATTCCACAAAATTAAAATAATCTACCTGGAGACCTGCTTTCCTGTACTATAATTTTTCTCCTTTTTTAGCCCTTTGAACAATAGCCATATGGTAAATGATAGCTCCCCAATTACTCCTGTCAATACCACGCCCATTTCAAAATAGGGTCGGTAAACAAGGTAATTTTCATACGCTAATTTTGCTATACTATCCAACATATAACCCATAGCAGCCAGTAGTAAAAACAGGCCGATAATTTTTGGGATAAAGGTGGATTTCAAACTAAGAAATCCAAGAACTATCAAGTGCAGGCCAAAAATCAATAATCCCAAGGTCCAAACTAAATCAAAATCCGACACAAGATTCATTACTTCGAGTTCCAGGTCAATAGCGCTCTCCACTTCGGCCGTGAGTTGGTATGCCCTCCACAATTTTGACAAAGCTATACCGAAAATAATAGCATGCATTAGTCGGAAAAAAGAGGCCACAAAAGATAAATTCCTACTGACCGATTGCGTCAAATAGAAAAGTGACCATACCAGTAGAACATCAAAGAACAACATCACTACAAATCCTAACAGACCGTATCCAAACTGAGAGTGTCCGTTCACAAAATTTGTAAGCGTGACTGTAGGGCTATGAATATCCACTAGACTTTCAAGTACAGAAAAATTGGCATAAAAACCTGAAAGAAAAATCATTAAATAGGCTATTCCAGAAATTTTTGCGATTTGTTTCATGCGTACCATCTTTATGATTTGTGCGAAACTATTATCTTTAAAATTTAAATATATTGACTTTAGTTAAGATTAACGGGCCTTACCTTGTTCCTAACGGGATTTTTTTCGAATTTTAAACGGAAATCTAATTAAGAATAATCCAATCTGTAAATAATGTATGACCACCTCATTGGAAATATTAAGGAATTGGTTCCTCTTACCGAAGATGAATCCAAGCTGATCCAGAAATCGTTTGAGCCCGTATCCCTCAAAAAGAAACAATTTTTACTTCAAAGTGGGGAATACTCCAATCATATGCGCTTTATTTCCGAAGGATGCGTAAAACTTTTTAGTATAGATGAATTGGGTGCTGAACATATTCTTCAATTTGGAATAAATGGATGGTGGATCAACGACCTGTACGCCTATCTCACCCAGAAACCTGCCACTTTCTTTATTCAGGCCATAACGCAGAGTACAGTGATGCAAATTCATAGGGATAGATTAAATGATCTCTTTGATGAAATCCATATGATGGATCGATTTTTTCGTATCAAAACCCAAAACGGTTATGTTGCCCTTCAGGAAAGAACGATCAACAACATGAGTCAGTCTGCCGAGCAACGTTACCTTGAGTTTATTGGACGTTACCGGGACATAGAACAACAAATTCCTCAATATATGCTTGCCTCCTACTTGGGAGTCACTCCTGAACACCTAAGTACAATCCGAAAAAATTTAAGGGATTATTAGCGTTCTTAAGATACCTTAATGAAATAGTTCCCCATGGTTTTGATATTTGCTCCAACAAAATATTTTAATCATGAAAAGGACAAAAATTTTTATTGCAATCCTGCTCTTTTTTCAATTTTTGGCTATAGGGCAGCAACATGAAACAGTGGGCAAAAGTCCATGGGGACCAAAGGATCAAATTGGCACCCTAAATATGATGACCGAAGCTTCTAAGCTAGAGGTACTATCCAAAATATCCTCCGGAAAGACATACGACCTTAGTGTAGATTACTTTGTTGGAATGCCCAGCTTTCATTCCTTGGGAGATCCTGGATACCAGTATTGGCTTACACATACACCACATGGTACTATAGTGGACAATCCCAATGGTCTAGGAGAGAAAATGAACAAAAAGGTTAGCTATACCGGGGACGCCATCTCCATGTACACCCATATGGGGACGCATATAGATGCATTGAACCACTTTGGTCTAGATGGTAAAATATGGAATGGATATACCCCAGAGGAATACCTTGGGGACAAGGGCTGGAAGAAGACCGGAGCAGAAACCATTCCGCCAATTATTGCCAGGGGGGTACTATTGGACGTAGCGAATGCCAAAGGACCACTTCCAAAAAACTATCGCATCACTTCCCAGGACCTTCAGCTCACCTTAGAGAAACAGGGTATGGAGCTAAAACCCGGAGACGTTGTATTGATCAGGACGGGCCAAGCCGAGTTTTATGAAGATGCCCCGCACTATTTGGATAACTATCCAGGTATAGGCCTTGATGCCGTTAAGTGGTTGGTAGAGGAGAAGGGAATTATGCTCCTAGGTGCGGATAACCTTAGTTTTGAGGCCTTTCCGCCAGAACGGAAAGACAATTGGGTACCTGTGCATACATACCTGCTTGCGGAAAAAGGAGTAATGTTTATAGAGCAGCTATATTTGGAAAAACTATCCAAAGACGCGGTGTATGAATTTGCGTTCATTGCAGCCTCCCTGAAATTAAGGGGTGCCAGCGCCTCCCCTATGCGGCCCATAGCCATCCCAATGAACATGAAAGAGTAAGGCCATGAACAATTCATCATTATTACTGCTTTCGTTTTCGGTAGGTATTTTGGTCGTAATCCAAGGTGGAATAAACGCTAGGCTTGGGGTACTGCTAAACAGCAGCTTGTTGGCTACATCAGCAGCCTTGATTATGAGCGCGAGTTTTACGCTAATTGCGGTTTTCATGACCGTCCGCGAACTTCCAAGTACAGACCAAATACAATCGATCC
Source organism: Arenibacter algicola (assembly GCF_000733925.1). NCBI lineage: Bacteria > Pseudomonadati > Bacteroidota > Flavobacteriia > Flavobacteriales > Flavobacteriaceae > Arenibacter > Arenibacter algicola. The sequence goes on along the minus strand of NZ_JPOO01000001.1, from coordinate 2,299,875 downwards.
CTGCCTATATGTGGTTTACGGGAGGCGCTCTAAGTTTCTTGGCAGTAACGCTCTTTTACTACATCATTCCACGTATTGGGATATCTACGGCGGTAGTTTTTGGGCTTAGTGGTCAAATAATTTTTGCTGCTATAGCAGGGCATTTTGGTTGGTTTGGAATGCCCTTGGAACCCATGACCATTAAAAAAATAATGGGAATGTTAGTGATGACCTTGGGAATAATACTCATAAAATATTAAAGTGATGGATTTAACCAGAGAAAACATAAGGAATCTAACTAATCTATGGAGCCTGGCAGGCAGGGCCAATGGCCAATTTTACAGCGATGATGATTACGCCATAAGCACTGTGGCAGCATCAGAATGGCCCAATAAACTATGGTTTCATCGGCCTCCGAGCAGAAAGAAATTGGAAGAAATTCTCGATAGAACCAATATCGCTGGGTTCACCATCCCCGTATGGCAAACCAATGTCACCGAGAAACTTTTATTGTCCCAAAACTTTATACTAAAAAATGAACTGACCGGCATGTCCATACAGCTGAAGGATAACCACTACCATACCAGTGAACTATCCTTCCAAAAGGTAACGGACACTGGCACAGCTGCACTGTGGTCCAGTCTTTTTCTTAAGGCTTTTGGATATTGTATCAGCCCGGAAACGGTAGTACTCACCATGAACAGGGTAGACTATCTCATTGGGTACCATGGATCCCAATCTATTGGGACAGCTGTTCTTTTTAATGACACCCCTAATTTGGCCGGTATTCACTCCATTGGTGTTGTCCCGGACCATAGACGAAAGGGATATGCAGCAGACCTACTGAACCATGTTCTAAACTTGGCCAAGCAACAGGGAGCCATGTATGCTACCCTACAGGCCTCACAAATGGCAAAGGGACTTTATTTAAAAACTGGATTTCGAGAAGATTTCCTCCTTAAAAATTTTGTAAAACATTAAAACATAAAAAAATGAACTTAATAGACAATCTTAATTGGCGATATGCCACCAAAATGTTCGACCCAAAAAGAAAAGTAAGCGAGCAAGACCTGGAATATTTAAAAGAAGCAATAAGGCTTTCCGTATCGTCCTATGGCCTACAACTTTATAAGGTATTGATCATTGAAAACGATGAAATCAGGGCAGCACTGCGAAAAGCCTCTTGGGACCAATCGCAAATTACCGACGCATCCCAGCTCTTCGTTTTTTGTAATTACACCCTTGACTATGATCGGCACGTAGATGATTTTATACAACGAATTATGACTGCTCTAGGGAATTCGTCCGAAGGTATAATAGAGTATGGGGAATTCATTAAGACCAGTATCGCAAAGATGTCCGCTGAAGATCGGAAAAGCTGGTCGGAAAAGCAGACCTATCTGGCCTTGAACAACCTACTAATTGCCTGCGCAGAGCTAAAAATAGACGCCTGTCCCATGGAAGGGTTTAACAACCAGGCCTACAATCAAATACTGGGATTGGATGAGCTAGGACTTAATGCAGCCGTGATAGCCCCAGTAGGTTATAGATCTGCTTCAGACAAAACACAGAATAGAAAAAAGGTTAGAAAAACCAAGGAAGAATTGTTTCAAACTGCCTAACTAACATGAATTCAACATAAAAAATAATTACAAGACATTGATTTAGTGCAAATTAAAAAATTACTACTGTCTCCTCGAGCCTGCCTCCGGAAGGCAGGCGGAGTCGAGAGGTTATTGTACTATAACGATTTTTAATTGAGGTCTCGACTACGCTCGACCGGACAAAATTATCATAAAGAACTTATTGACAATTAAATGTAAAACGAACTCACGATAACTAAATAGAATTGAAAAAAAGTATGGCAAGTCCAACATCCAAATAAAGCAGGTTGGACTTGCCAAAAATTAACTAAAGAAAAATTGTATGCCACACTTTGTAATTGATTGCTCAGAAAACATATTAAACAAAAAGACTCCAAACGAAATCATACAGAGAGTTTATGATTCCGCTGAAGCATCCGGTCTTTTTGAAGACGGGGACATTAAGGTAAGGATCAATCCCTTCAAATATTATACGATAGGCAATACCAGGAACGACTTTATGCACATTTTTGCCAATATTATGGAAGGAAGAAGCAATCTCGAAAAAAGTGATTTATCGAAAAGAATAGTTTCTGAATTGACATCAATGCTTCCCGAAGTTCCCATTATTTCCATAAACATCCGGGATTTTGAGAAAGCCACCTACTGCAATAAATCGATGGTGGAAGGAAAGTAAGCATGGAAATATCAGGGATAATATTGAAACAAATTCTAGTCCTTGGCGCAACTATAGCTATTATTTTCATCTATGGATATGTTAAGAATATTGTATTCATTTTAAAGTGAATGCAAACTATATATTTTGGAAGGTACAATCCATTCAGAATTGAAAAAGTAAAGCAATTGGTTTTGTCAGAGATAATTGTTTGCAGAATGATTATGGACAAGGTAGTATCCAATGGATAATATAACCCATGTTCATATGCAAGGTTTGCTATGAACAAGGAATCAAATGTATAATATTGGGACAATAATCTGTAACATTTACACAGTATCTATTACCAATGTGGGAATATACTAGTATCACCTTTGAGATTAAAAATGAATGTTTTAAATGAAAAAATTAGTATTCAGTTATTTTAACACCTTTAATGGACTATCTAAAGAGGTGTGGTGGCTGTCACTTATTACACTTATTAACAGGGCCGGTACCATGGTTATACCATTTCTTTCCCTATACCTTACCCAAAGTTTGGACTTCAGCCTTTCGGATGTGGGGTGGATCATGGCACTCTTTGGCCTAGGGTCAGTTATCGGCTCTTGGTTGGGAGGAAAGTTAACGGATAGAATAGGCTATTATAAGGTTATGGTAATAAGTCTATTGGCTTCAGGAGTTTCGTTTATCCTCTTACAATACATAACAACATTTATTGGTTTTTGTGTTGGAGTCTTAATGCTAATGGCCATAGCCGATATGTTCCGTCCGGCCATGTTTGTGGCCTTGAGCTCCTATAGCAAACCAGAAAATAGAACGCGTTCCATAACCCTGATCAGGTTGGCCATTAATTTGGGTTTTTCTGCGGGACCTGCCCTGGGAGGCCTTATTATTTTTACCCTTAGTTATGGGGGACTTTTTTGGATAGATGGCATTACTTGTTTTATTGCGGGAATGTTATTGTTGAAAATTCTTAATCCTAGGAAAGCAAAGGTTATTGAGCAGGTTAAGGTGGTAAATCCCGCAGAAGCGTATACAGATAAGGCCTTTATGATTCTTTTGATTGGCATGACATTATTTGGACTGGCATTCTTTCAACTGTTATCTACCCTTCCCCTGTTTTATAAGGATGTGCATCATTTAACGGAGGCAGAGATCGGCCTGCTCCTAGGCTTGAACGGCTTTCTTATTTTTATTTTTGAAATGCCATTGATCAAATGGTTGGAAAGTAGTAAAAATAGTATGTCCAAACTCATCCTAATCGGGGTGCTATTAACGGCATTGAGCTTCATTGTAATCAATCTTACCGGATGGATAGGAGTCCTGGTTATTGGAATGGTTCTTATGTCCTTTGGAGAAATGATCGTATTCCCGTTCTCCAATTCCTTGGCCCTGAATAGATCCGCAAAAGGAAACCAAGGCCAATACATGGCCTATTACTCCATTTCCTTCTCCATAGCCCATATTTTTGGTCACAGCATCGGAATGAATTTAGTGGCGAATTTGGGATATACGTCTACCTGGAATATCATTACCCTATTGGCCATATCCAGTGCAGCATTTATGTTGTTCCTGATTTATTTTTTAAAGAAAGAAAACAAAACGGCTTCTTTGAAAACTATTGGATAATCTTGGACCAATGGCTACTACTGTACATAAATATTACCACTTATAGGTATGAAAGTGGAGATATCAGATTTTGAGGAAAACGATAGAGCACTGCTCCAACAAATTTATTTTGAAGTTCGTAATTCCACTTTTACATGGTTGCCCAAAGATTCTGTAGACAAATCTTCGTTTAACCAAGACACCGAAGGAGAATACATTTTGGTAGCGAAGGTGGGAGCAGAAATAGTTGGTTTTGCTTCCATATGGCTTCAGGACAGCTTCCTTCACCATCTTTATATATCCAAGCATTATCAACGTAAAGGTATTGGCACCTTACTATTGAACAAAATCATTGAAAAAGGCAATTCTGACCTTAGCTTAAAATGTTTGAAACAAAATAAATCAGGTGTCCATTTCTATTTGAAGTCGGGATGGGTAGCGGTATCCGAAGGAACATCAAATGAAGGGGAGTATATTTTATTTAAGTACCCTATATCCAATTTGTAATTTACAGTTCCAATACATGTGTATGTGGAAAAGCAATTACTTTATACGGATCTTGTTCCTAGGTATTCTATTCGTTAATTTTTCTTCCTTTAAGCATTCAACACCTAAACCTTCAGAAAAAGGGGGCATCCCCCCGCAATCATTGGTATTTAATACCGATGGCTTGTACAATGCCGAGTTTTTCGATTATATCTTTAGGGGTCATTTTGAAAATATTGAATTAAAACGTGAGGACATGCGATTCCTTATGATTTTTGAGCAATACTTAAGGGCCTTTGGCAGAGAATGTCCAAGTTACCTGCCAGATGACAAGGTGGAGATTATGGAACAGGTATGTGCCGTAGAAGAGGTTTCCAAAAACATCTATGGAGATGTGCTTAGTAGGGTTTGTGTTGAATATAAATGGGTAGGCACAGGTCTTTTTGCTCGCCCAGACCTTTATAACGCCAAAATAGAAGTTGAAAATATCCAAAAGGCCGATGCCGTGCGTACTACAATGGACATGATATTGGACCCAAATGCCATGGGCAATTCAGTAGATTTAATGCATCAGGCCAAAGGATTAAAAAATGATATGCTTCAAATTTTTAAGATTAACAGCTGTAATAGTGCCGGTGTTCGAAGATTTGAAGAAAACCTAAAACTCTTTGCCCTGAACAAACCTTCGATCCGCATGGAGGGCAGCAGCAAATATGCCGCCATGAAAAAATCTGGGGGACCTACCGGATCCCAGGATTATAGTAAGTTGATAGATGACCTGGTAGCCAACCAATCCAAAACCTGGTCGTTCAATCGTTATACCCCGGGAAGTATTTCCGCTGTTTCCATACTGTCCAAAGACAGTGAAGGGAGGCCTAAATCAGTAAAGGCCAATTATAGTTATTCAGGTTTTGGAAGCAGCAGTAAAGGTTGGGTGCAAATCGACTTTAACAATGGCTTGCCCAAATGCATTTATTTTTTCGACTTTCCCACGAACTGCAAAACACCGAACAGTAGTATTGTGGCCTCATATGCTCAGGGCGATTATGGGAGATAGGCTTTGCTAAAAGCACGCGTATGAAAATCTATAACAAACTCCCCCTAATTCATATAGATGGGTTAATTTTATTCTGGATGAAAAGGAGTACTGACTCCTATATGGCCACAGACAATAAAAAATGAGTTCATTTATGATTATAACTAAATTAACCACAAAGGAACAGGCCGCTATTCTGGAAGTTTTAAAAACCAGATTCAACCAGAACATGAATAGGCATAAAGGTCTTGAATGGAATGCTATAGAGAATAAATTTAATTACAATCCTGAAAAATTATGGTCCCTAAACGAAATGGAAAAGACCGGAGGGGAACCGGATGTGGTCGATTTTGATGTGGAAAGTGGTGCATATATCTTTTTTGATTGTTCGGCGGAAAGCCCTGCGGGAAGAAGAAGTGCCTGCTATGACCAGGAGGCACTGGAATCTAGGAAAAAGTTCAAACCCAAACACAATGCCATTTCTATGGCCTTGGCCATGGGAGTAGATTTAATGACCGAAGAGGACTATAGAAAACTACAAAAATTGGGGAAGTTCGATACAAAAACATCTAGTTGGATTCAGACTCCGTCCGATATTCGATTACTTGGAGGGGCACTGTTTGCCGATTATAGGTACGGTCATGTTTTTGTTTATCACAATGGGGCCGATTCCTATTATGCCGCCAGAGGGTTCCGCGGTAGATTAAGGGTCTAATTCAAAGGGATTTGGATGCAATTAAAGTATAAATAAGCTATAAAACTTTATATTCTACAATTTTAAATGGTCAACTTAAAAAGAACAAGTGGGTATTCCAGTGAGTATTAGCATTCCCATTTACTGCCAAAAATGAAAGATTATTGCTATATTACGTAACACAAAAAACCGAAACAAATGCCATCCAACAGACGTAAATTTATAGGCCAATCCTTTGCCTCCTTAGCCGGAATAACCGCCACCGCTATGGTCCCGACCCACATTTTTGGCCACAACCTACATAATACCTCTAGGCCTGAAGAAATTATATTGCAGCCCAATAAGCCTTCCAACACCAAAGAATCCATTAGGTTTTCCGTAATAGGGTTAAACCATGGCCATATTTATGGTATGGTAGATTCTCTAATCAACGGTGGTGGAAGTCTGGTAGCCGTTTATGCCAAGGAGCCCGAATTGTTGCAGCAATTCACCAAGCGCTACCCCAAGGCAAAAATTGCAAAAAGCGAAAATGAAATTATTGAGGACAATTCAATCCAGCTGGTGGCCAGCGCTGCCATTCCGATAGAAAGGGCTCCGATAGGCATTCGAGTAATGCAGTCCGGAAAGGATTTTATGGCGGACAAACCTGGCATTCTTACTTTGGAACAATTGAAGGAAGTAAAAAAAGTACAAAAGGAAACGCAGCGCATTTATTCCATAGTGTATAGTGAACGTTTAGGTAATCCGGCCTCTGTAAAAGCCGGGGAATTGGTCAGTGCCGGAGCCATAGGAAAGGTGGTACAAACTATAGGGCTGGGACCGCACCGAATGCGACCCGAATCGCGTCCCGACTGGTTTTTCGACCCCGAAAAAGCAGGAGGTATTCTATGTGACATAGGCTCGCACCAATGTGATCAATTTCTATTCTACACCAACTCCAAACAAGCGGATGTCAATTTTTCCCAAATAGGAAATTTTAAGAACTCCGACAATCCCGTATACCAGGATTTTGGTGACATGAGCGTAAGAAGTGCACACGCTACCGGATACATCAGAATCGACTGGTTTACACCGGAGGGACTAGGCACTTGGGGAGATGGGCGTACCTTTATTCTGGGTACGGATGGCTATATTGAAATGCGAAAATACATCGACATTGCAGGCAAAGAGGGGGGTAATCACCTATTTTTAGTAAACCAAAAAGAAACCAAATATTACGATTGCTCCAATATCTATATGCCCTATGGCGAACAATTGGTAAACGATGTAGTTCACCGTACCGAAACAGCCATGACACAGGAACATTGTTTCCTTGCTACGGAATTGGCGCTGAAGGGTCAAAAAATGGCTCATAAACTCAATGTTTGATCTATATTAAGTATGACTAATTAAATGAGTGGGGAAACCAACATATCCAAATTAATACAGGAAATGTCCCCTGAACTGAACCCAGGGGAATACGTATTTTCTACAGTACCAAACACGGATGATATTAAAAGAAAGGATACTCTTTGTGAATTAAAGGAAAAGGAAGGAACTACTGTAGTAATCGAAAAGAGCAAAGCGGACCACTTAAAACTACCCTATGATTATGTGGCCTCTTGGATTACCTTAAGAATTCATTCCTCATTGGAAGCAGTAGGTCTTACTGCAGTGTTTTCTACAGCATTGGCCAAAAATGATATAAGCTGTAATGTAATAGCCGGCTATTATCACGACCATATTTTTGTGGATACAAAGGATTCCGAAAAGGCAATGTCTGTTTTAACAGCCCTAGCCCATAAGTCCAAATAGCAGGCTCCCTAGCTTCAATGGTTGGTGCCCTGCCCTATTCCCTCCCTTAATGTCTGGACCATATTTTACCTAAAATTGTATCATTATCATTTTACCGACATATTAATCATTTAATTAAAAAGATTTTAACTAAATATTTACTATTATTGATGACTGATATCAGTTATAATAGGTTTCCCTGAATATCCAGAGCCATTGGATATGCTAAATTGGAAGCCTTTTACTATTCTAAAGCACCAATGATCAACTATAAAAATTTAAACCAACAATGAGAAGAGCAACCATTTTTACATCGTTTTTAGTATTTGCGTTTACCACCCTTACACTAGCCCAGGATATACAGCCGACTGAAGTTCTACAGGTCATGGAGAAAGTGGCCGACTGGCAGATAGACAATTACGAAGGGCTCTACAGCGGACATGATAAGCCGCACCACCCATTGGACTGGACCAATGGTGCCTTGTATGTAGGTATGGTAAAATGGGCGGCTTTGGCAGATAATGACAAATATTATGAGTGGCTAAAAGACATTGGACAAAAGCATGAATGGCAATTACACCGTAGAAAATACCATGCAGATGATCATACCGTTGGTCAGTTATATATTGATCTGTATAGAAAATATCAGGACAAGCAAATGATAGAACCCACCAAAGAACAATTCAATTTTATCATGTACCATCCTTCTCTAAGCTCCCTTCATTGGAAAACTCCCTATCACCAGGACCGTTGGAATTGGTGCGATGCCCTTTTCATGTCTCCACCTGTCTGGGCAAAATTGTACAATGTTACAGGTGAAAAAAAATATCTCGATTTCATGATGACGGAATTCAAGGCCACTACCGATTTCCTGTTCGATAAAAAGGAAAGCCTTTACTACAGGGACGAAAGTTATATGGGCAAATTGGACAACGGTACCAAAATATTTTGGGCAAGGGGTAACGGCTGGGTATTTGCCGGACTCGTTAATGTCATGAACGAATTGGATCCGCAGAGCAAGGAATACAAATATTTCCTGAACATTTACAAAAAAATGGCTGCCAAATTGCTGGAAATACAAACTCCCGAAGGCCATTGGGCCATGAGTTTATTGGGGCAGAAATTTTACCCTACTCCGGAAACCAGTGGAACCGCTTTTAATGTATACGGTTTGGCCTGGGGCATAAACCAGGGAATATTGGATAAAGCCGCCTATACCCCTGCTGTAAAAAAAGGATGGAACGCCTTGGTGGGCCATGTTACCAACGAAGGCATGTTGGGCTATGTTCAGCCTATTGGAGCCGCACCAGGGAAGGCCTGGGCCGACAAAACGGAAGTTTATGGTACGGGAGCATTTCTAAGCGCCGGTTCTGAAGTTTACAAGTTGTACGGGGGAAAATAAGGCACCAGTAATTATATCTTAAAATTTATTTACATTAACCCTAAAAGTAGTAGAAGCAAAAACTTGTTGATACGGGTCATTGCAATGCCTTTTAATGATATAATTTTAGGCACTTAACAATGCGATGAAAAGAAGCTTGGTACAGTTTAGGAATAGCCGATTGCGAGGGTTCATAAGAAAACATGAAAAATATGCTCCCATCCTATTTTTCATTGGCGGATTCATATTTGACACCCTTACCTTAGGGCGCATAGACAGGCTATATGACCTAAGCGTACTGTGCCTGCATATGACCTCCTTGACCATTACACTATACCTCTATAACCTTGCTGATGATGGCAAATGGAACAATACCATACTCGAAAAGTTCAAAGAATATTATCCTTTGGCCATTCAATTTTTCTTCGGCGGACTGTCCAGTGCCTACGTAATTTATTACTCGCGTAGCGTATCCATGTCCAAAACCGTTTTCTTCCTAATCATTCTCCTCGTCTTATTATTTGCCAATGAAATTTTAAAAAAAAGAATATCCAATAAGTACTTACAGTTCAGCGTATATTTCTTTATCAGTTATACCTTCTTCACCTTTATGGTTCCTGTGTTGATCAAGGAAATGAGTCCCGATATTTTTATATTCTCGGGTCTCCTGAGTTTATTTTCAACCTTGGCGTTAATCACTCTTATTTATCGTGCAAGTCCCAGTACAAGATTGGAAATACATCTTGGGAAACTCATCGGAATAGTGTTTTCCATTTACCTTATGATCAATATATTCTATTTTTTTAGACTTATCCCTCCAGTACCTCTTGCCCTGAGCAATGGTATTGTTGCCCATCAAGTAAAGGTAGAAAACAACAACTACCTTGTTACCTATGAAACTGATGAATGGTATGTATTTTGGAGAAAGCATCGATTAAAATTTATACAGAAGCCCAATGAAGATGTCTATGTTTTTTCGTCCATATTTGCCCCTACCAGTTTAAAGAAATCGGTATTTCATCGCTGGAAATGGTTTAATGATGCCACCCGGGAATGGGAAATTATTGAGGATATCGGCTATGACATTACCGGAGGCCGCGATGGCGGTTATCGCGGTTATACCTTTAAAAACAATTTAGTGGAAGGTTTGTGGAAAGTAGAGGTGCTTACACAGGAAGAACTGGTTTTGGGCATAATAGACTTTGAAGTGATTACCAGTGATTCCTTGCAACCAAAGGGATTAACACAGAAAATATTCTGAGTTTTGGCTTTACTGTTTATGGCTGTATGTCCAAAGAAAGTGGGCCAAATGCTGAAATAAATTTCTAGAGAGCATTCCTGTAAAGAACAAAAGTTATTAAACCTCAGGGCAAGCCTGTCTACCGACAAAGGCAGGCCCTGAACCCAATAATAGGAACCGACCCAAGGGTAGAGGTATTGAACCTAGATCCCGCCGAAAATGGCGGGATTAGTTCAACTTGCAATTTTCAGTGCGTCTTACCGACTTCTCAAAATTGAGGTTCACTAATAAACCACTAATTTTCCACATGCAGAAATAATGTACAAAAAACATTCATTTTTTTGTATCCTTTTAGGCAAGAGTTAGTCTCCTTAATAAACTTTAAATCCTTATAACATGAATACTTGTAAATGTACCCAATGTGAATGCAACAAATGTAATTGTGTAAACTGTTTGGAAAAAAACTGTCCTTGCAACAAATGCGATTGCAATAAATGTGAATGTTGTTAAAAAAAGGTTGGTCTTTCAAGGCCAAACTTGTATCTTAAAGATATGAAGATTGAAACGGCAGACATTTGGAGAAAGCACCACAGTGAAATCTACTTTTTTGCTTTAAAAAAAGTGAAAGATGAGGAAGCCACAAGGGAAATAATCCAAAATGTCTTTCTAAAAATCCATCAAAACATTGCTTCCTTAAAAGACAGAACTAAAGTAAGGGCTTGGGTATTTACTATTGTTAGGAATGAAATTTCCAATCATTACCACCTTGCTGCCAAAACAATACCTATACCTTCCTATGATATTTCATCCCATCAGGACAGCAATCAGGATTTCTGCTGTTTTGATCGTTTTGTAACCAATTTACCCAAGCAGTATAAAGAAGTGGTTCAATTGGTTTACCTGAAGGGCCAGACCCAAAATCAAGCAGCACAAGTGCTGAACATTAGCCTGGCCAACGTTAAAGCAAGAATTAGACGCGCAAAATCACTTCTTGTCCATAATTTTAATGCTTGCTGTAAATTTGAATTAAACAATGAAGGCAAACTCATTGGGGATTCCAACTGCAGTATTTGTAATTAGCTTCCCTTATTTTCCTTAGCCTATATTATCAAAGGAATGTTCAAGATTTGTTATCTTAGACAAAGCAGTGGTTTGATCTATTATCAAATAATTTTGCCAACTATGATTACCTAAGAATGAAGATCCAGGAATTGACACTATATACTTCCAATATTGATGGGCAAACCGAGTTTTACTCCCAAGTCTTGGGGTTGGAAATAGTGAAGAAATCTCCAAAAAATGTTTCTTTTCATATTGGTAATTCCCTACTGCAATTTGAACAAAAAAAAGAGGCTACCCCATATCATTTCGCTATCAATATTCCCGCCAATAAAGAGGAAGAAGCATTGCAATGGCTAAAGTCCAGAATTACTATATTAAAGGATGAACAAGATGAAATTATAGACTTTAGGGCCTGGAATGCCAAAGCCATCTATTTTTATGACCACGACAAAAATATTGTGGAACTAATAGCGCGTAAAAACCTAAAGAATGAATCGGACCAGAATTTTGGACCGGAACAATTTCTGGAAATATCCGAGATTGGTGTCCCAACAAGGGATATTGAAAGCGAATTTAGTATCTTAAGGAATGCTATGGGAATTGAGATCTACGACGGAGGTTTTGGTAATTTTTGTGCTATTGGAGATGAAAACGGATTGTTCATTTGTATTAATAAGGATCATAAAAAATGGTATCCCACCAATGACAAAGCCTTTGCATCCAATTTTAAACTGCTAATGCAGGAAAAAGGCAAACAATACCATGTGGATTTCAAAAATGAAAGTATAAAGGTCACTGGCCCTTAGCAGCAGAATACCAATAAAAATTAATATGCCAATGGGAAAAATAAATTATCCCCTACTCTTAATAATTACAAGTGCTATATGGATCATTGTAAGCTTTATCAACTCCTGGGACCAAATGGATTTTCGATTTTGGGGACGGGTCATATCATTAGTCTTATTGATCCTTGCCATGGTAATTACAATTCACGATAATAAAAAGAATCAAGAAAAGAGTGAACCTAAAAATTCGAACAAATAAAAAAGATCCCAATATATAATGATTAATAAATGTTTAAAAGCAACCTTCTCCTTTTGTAAACATTGAAAAAAAAATCATTTTCCAACAAAACATAAAACTGAATATTTATGATAATAGACGTCCATACACATATCAACAACTACCATGAAGACAAGGTAGTTTCCTTGGAAGAATGCCTCAACTTGCTAACAGAAACCATGCAGGAAAATAAGGTAGATTATTCTTTGGTGTTATCTTCCTATAAGGTAAACGAACATAGACCCAGTACCAAGAAGGTGGTGGAAGCCATTAGTGGACGTGATAATCTTGGCGTGGTTGCAGGGATCAGTTATTTGAATTACACCCATAGGGACTTAAGGGAAATAAGTGAGTTTTTGGATGATGGACTTATAAAAGGTCTTAAACTTTACCCAGGCTACGAACCCTTTTACCCCAATGATAAAAGGTTACAGGTAGTTTATGATATGGCGGTTGAATACGATATACCAGTTATGTTTCATTCCGGCGACACCTATTCCCCAACGGGAAGGATCAAATACTCCCATCCCATTCATATAGACGATGTAGCCGTGGATTTTCCCGAACTTAAAATTGTCATCTGCCATGTGGGCAATCCTTGGATCAAAGACTGTATGGAAGTAGTATACAAGAACAAAAATGTATATAGTGATGTTTCTGGTCTGGTATTGGGTAATTTTTCATATAAATTTGAAAGATTCATGAAAAATGAATTGGAGGAAATGATAACCTATGCCGGGAATCCCCAGTATCTTTTATACGGTACGGACTGGCCCATTTCCAACATGCACTCCTATCTCAACTTTATGAAACAATTGGATCTTCCTGAAGAAAAAAAGGAACTGATCCTATGGAAGAATGCTGCCGATCTTTTTAAAATTGATGTATCCAAACTTTAAAAAACACCTTACCATTTTAGTGTACTCTAAAATTAAGGCTTTGACATTTATTGATGCTGATTCAGCAGTAAATAGATTATCATACAAATCTTCGGCCCATCAAAATGTTAAAACCAAACCGCCGAATTTGTGCTAAATCAAAAATAAATGAATATCTTATAGGTAGGTAAAGGCCTTAAACCAATACGTTTTAGACCTTTTAATAGAATATAGGTATGACCAAGAAAACTTTTGGGACCTTTGCAGGGGTCTTTACACCTACCACCCTAACCATATTAGGGGTCATTATGTATATACGCCAACCCTGGGTTGTTGGCAATGCAGGGGTTATGGGAGCCTTGGGCATAGTTTTATTGTCCGTCGCCATTACCTTGACTACGGCCCTTAGCCTATCTTCCATCACTACCAACATTAGAATAGGTAGTGGCGGTGCATTTAGTTTAATATCGCAATCCCTGGGCCTGGAAATCGGAGGAGCTATAGGGATTCCCTTTTATTTTGCCCAATCCATAGCCGTTGCCATGTACATTTTCGGTTTTAGGGAAGGTTTACAAACATTGACACCAGACATTAATCCGGTGCTTCTGGATTTGGTCATTTTTGCGGTAGTTATGGGCATTGCATTTATCAGTACCAGTTTTGCCTTTAAAATTCAATTCGTAATTTTAGGTGTCATCGTTTTATCCCTGGTTTCTATCTACGGCGCCCTGTTTGTAAATGAGTTGAATTTTAATATTCAATGGATAGGACAGTATCCAGGTTCGGTGGAGAACGATTTTAGCGGATCCTCCTTCTGGACGGTCTTTGCTGTCTTTTTCCCTGCAGTGACCGGGGTAATGGCGGGGGCAAACATGTCCGGCGATCTCACCAATCCAAGAAAGAGTATTCCCGTAGGTACCATATCTTCAGTAATAATCACCACTATAATTTATATCAGCTTAATTTTTGTTGCAGCCGTAATCGCTTCCCCGGATGAATTGGCCAAAAATTATAATGTTTTTATAGACAAGGCCCTTTTTGGACCTATTGTCCTAGCGGGTCTTTTGGGGGCTACCCTATCCTCTGCCCTAGGGTCTTTTGTTGGTGCCCCAAGAATATTATTGGCATTGGGAGAAAAAAATATACTACCCAAGAGCAAGGAACTCGCCAGAAAATCCAAAAAAGGAGAGCCTGTCAATGCCATGCTAATTACAGCAGGATTGGTGCTATTTGGTATTTCACTTCGAAATTTAAACACTATTGCCCCTTTGCTTACCATGTTTTTTATGATAACCTATGCCATGGTAAATATAGTAGCACTTGTAGAACAGACTTTGGGATTACCTAGCTATAGGCCTACCCTAAAAATTCCCATAATTATTCCCGCAATCGGGGCCTTTGGCTCCATTGCCATTATGTTTGTATTAAACGTGATCGTAGCCTTGTTTTCTTTGATTTTCATAGTGATTTTCTATCTCTATCTGGTTAAAATGAACATTAAATCGGCCGCAGGGGACTCTAGAAGTGGTCTGTTTACAGCTTTGGCCGAGTGGGCTACCAAAAAAACAAATAGCCTAAGGCAGGAACGGGAAGTGAGATCATGGCGCCCGGACCTGTTAATTCCCGTCACCATGCCCAAAGAATTAAGAAGTTCCTTTAAGCTTATCCATTCCATTATTTACCCTAAAGGATCCGTGAAGATATTGGCCCTAAGAAACGAAAATGAGACCGAACAGAGAAACATGGAAAATTTCCTTAAGAACGCTGTAAAGAAATTTAAAGAGAGTGATCTATCCGTTTCGTATTCCATAATAGATAACACAGATTTCAACACTACCGTAAACGTAAGTATGCAATCCCTAAATGCCGCTTTCTTTAAACCCAACATTATTTTCATCAGTATAGATACTGCTATCTCCAATTTGTCCTATTACAACAAATTAATAGCCGATACAAAGAAGAATAATTTTGGGATGATTATTTACATTCCCTATGCCACGGCGAGTCTGGCCATTGAAAAAAGTATCAATTTGTGGATGACCAATATTCCGGCGGACTGGAAGGAAACCTTTAGTGTAAACAACAACAACCTATCTGCCTTGACCTCCCTTCTTATTTGCCGAAATTGGAAAGGAAACATAGATGTACATATTCTCAATAATAATCCCAAACTGATATTTGCAGAGAACGATATTGAAGATTTAAAGACGATGGTTCGGTTCCCAAAACGAACCACCATCAAAATACATGAAGGAAATCTACACGAAAACGTAGCCAAGGAAAAAAATGCGGATGTCAATATTTTCAGTATAGAACCAGGGGTGACCATTGATGACATGGTCAAAATTGTAAACGATTCCAGGATATCGGCCGTTTTTTGTTCCGATTCCGATTTTGAAAATGTATTGGTATAGAAAAACCAACCAGGCTTTTTACCATGCTTCATACTGACTTAACGCTCCAGAGTGGAACCAATGTAGTTTGCCGGACGCTCCCAATAGCGGCCATAATGATTAAATTGAAACCTTGAATTCTTTTACATTTCGCTAAAAATGAGTATCTTAGAATAGGTAACATTTAATACAACAATTATGGCAACAATTAAATCTTTAAACAAATGGGCCAATGCACATACTTATTATCCCTTGGATTTGTTAAGAGTTGCATTGGGAGTATTTCTTTTTATGAAAGGAGTAGATTTTATGTCCAATCATCAACAAATGGCAGAAATCATTAAACCCTTTCAAGACATTCCGGGAGGTATGTTGATTATTCATTATGTTGCGCCGGCACATTTTGTTGGTGGCTTTTTAATTGTAATAGGCTTACTTACCCGCTGGGCAGTAGTAGCTCAATTACCAATCCTTATTGGTGCAGTATTGGTTAATTTTTTGGGGGAAATGAATAGCAGAAATCTAGTTCTGGCTTCCATCACCTTATTGGCATGTATATTCTTTATGTTCTATGGATCTGGCAAACATTCCGCAGATTACTATTTAAAAATGCAGAAATAGGGCATTTAACACCGTATTTAAATTATATTTAATATTTAAATGTTTACGGTTAAACCTTATCATGCCTTGTACCTATATATCTTTAACACCATTAAAGTCCGGAGTAAAGTATTGGATTTTAATAATATCAATTTTATTATTTTTTTCCTGTCGGGAGAACAACGGTTCGGACTCCAGTACGGTTGATACACCATCGGAAGAAATTACTTCCATCTCCTTTACCGCTATTGGGGACGTACCGTACAACAATGAACAGCGCGATGGCTTGATCGATATCATATCCAAGCACAATGCCATTGATCCTTCAGAATTTGTTATCCATGTAGGGGACATAAAGCCCGGTGCCGCTGAATGTGATGAAACGGTCTACCAAGATGTTTCGGGCATATTAAGGACGTTTGAGGCGCCTACCTTTATCGTTTTGGGAGACAATGAATATAATGATTGCAGTAACCCACAGCAAGGATTGGAATACTGGAACAAATATTTCCTTCATTTTAATGAAAATTGGACGTTTGAACCTACTGTCATCTATCAGCCCGAGCGTACAGAAAACTTTAGTTGGACACAGAAGAATGTTTTATTTATAGGAGTTAATCTCGTAGGAAGTCAGGTTCATGACTCCTTGGAATGGCATAACAGATTGGTCCAAAATGGCCAATGGGTTAAAAAACTCTTGGAAAAGCAAGTGGACAATGTAGAAGCCATGGTAGTTTTTGGCCATGCCAATATAGTGGAAGCCGGTCCTGATAAATTTAAACCCTTTACGGATTTGTTTCGATCTGCCGCCCAATCTTTTGGGAAACCAGTTCTAATGGTTCAAGGAGATGGACATTTTTGGATCAAAAATAAACCCTGGCCAGAACAAAACATTACCAGGCTACAAATAGATGGAAGGGATACAGCCGTGAAAATAACGGTAGATACCTCACTCGACTATCCCTTTTCCTTCGATAGACATTTCTTGGATCCTAGCTCCCAAAACAAAAATCATCCCCAATAGGGATTGTTATGGTATTTGATAGCCAAAACATTATCCATATTGGGGATGATCTGTAAACCTAACGATCTATTTAACGACGCTAACTAATAGTATAATCAATTAAATTTCCTCGGCCAACCAAGCTTTCATCATCCACACCGTTTTTTCTTGCTGGGTGATAAACTCGCTCATCATAGAATTGGTACCTTCATCGGAAGCCTCATCCGATGCATCCAAAATAGCCCTTTCAATAACCAATAATTCTGAAAGTGATTCTACGATCAAGCGAATCGCATCCTCATCCTTGGTTATATTTTTGCCAACCGGAACTTTGGAATTCTCAATATAATCCTCAAAAGTATGAAGGGGAACCCCTCCCAAGGTAAGTATCCGTTCCGCTATTTCATCCACTTTTAGGTTGGCATCGGTATACAATTCTTCAAATTTTACATGAAGATCAAAAAACCTCTTCCCTTTTATATTCCAGTGAATTCCCCTTAGGTTCTGATAGTAACGTTGGAAATTTGCCAATAATTGATTTAAGTCCTTACTTAACGATTTTGATTTGGTAACATCCAAACCTATACTGTTTAATTGCATAATGTGTCTTTTTTATTATACCACTAAGTTACAGAAACCCATACCCAAAAGAAGTCTTAATTTATTGATAGATTTTATGATTGAATAGTAATATACGATAGGAAGAAAGTAAGGTTGAGGAATGGAATGATTATTGCATAGAATATCAATAAATTAACATAAAAATTTAAGTATAACCCAAGAATTAATCAATTATCATAAGTTTTACTGATTAATTAAGAAAACAATAACAAAATATTCTCTTGTATATAGATGGACTAGCTTAAATTTGATTCACTCCCCCTTCAACTAAACCACCTAATAATGAATAAAAAAAAACTACTCCTATTTGGTATTCCCATTGTTCTTATTCTTGTAGGTTACACCCTTTTCGGGAACACCGCTGATGAAGATGTAGCCGTTACCACCAAAGTGGTAAAGGGCGATTTTGTTAATGAAGTCATTATTTCCGGAGAGGCCCAATCTACCAGTTTAAAAAAAATTAATGCCCCGGAAGAGATTCGGAAATTTAAACTTAATGTCAAGATCCAAGATTTAATTCCGGAAGGCTCTTTTGTAAAGGAAGGCGACTATGTAGGACGCTTGGATCCCTCTGAGGTGAATGAACAGATTTTGGATGCCCAATTAAACTTGGAAACTGCTGAATCCAAATACACCCAGGAACAGCTGGATACAACCCTTACTCTTAAACAGGAGCGGACAGCGATAAAAGATTTGCTTTTTGATATTCAAGAAAATAAATTGGAACTTAAACAGTCCATTTATGAACCCCCTGCTACCATCAAAAAATTGGAAATAAATATTGAACGCTTGGAGCGTGATCTAAAAGAAAAAACGGAGGATTATATAATCAAGGAGCAAAAGGCCATGGCCAAAATGGTAGAAGTGGGAACTGAAGTCTCCAAAATAAAAAAAATGTTGGAAGAGCTCAGGGATCTTCAAAAATCCTTCACCATACATTCCGACACCAATGGAATGGTAACCTATGCCAAAAACTGGGATGGATCCAAAAGGAAGGTAGGAACCACCATAAACAGTTGGGATCCGGCAATTGCGACCCTCCCTGATCTGACCAAAATGGAATCCAAGACCTATGCCAATGAAGTGGATATTAGGAAAATTAAAAAGGACCTTCCCGTTATAATAGGTTTTGATGCCTTCCCAGATATAACCTTAAAGGGAACCATAACCAATGTTGCCAATGTGGGCGAAGAGAAAAGGGGTTCGGATATCAAGTTGTTTCAGGTATTGGTAAACTTTGATGAGAACAATGATAACGTTAGACCTGGAATGACCACCTCCAATAGAATTTTGATACACAAGGAAGAAGATGTCCTTATGGTGCCTTTGGAAGCGGTTTTTTCCCAAGATTCCATAAGTTTTGTCTATACCAAGTCTGGTATGTCCATCGATAAAAAGGAAATAGAAATGGGCGAATCCAATTTGGATGTAGTGATCATAAAAAAAGGTTTAAATGAGAAGGAAATAGTTTATCTGAGCAAACCGGAAGGAATGGAAGAAAAGAGAATTCTATCTTTAAATTAGCTTCATGATAGATAAAATACTCCTAGAACAGATTGTCTCCAATTTCAGTGAGGCCATCCGTGTTGTAACCATCAATAAAGTAAGAACCTTTTTAACGGCATTGGGCATTATTTTTGGAGTTGCGGCCGTAATCACAATGTTATCTATTGGAAACGGGGCCGAGAAGGAGATCTTGGCACAATTGGAACTGGTAGGCGTCAACAATATTGTGGTAACACCCATTCCTGATGAGGAGGATGAAAACGCCAGCGAAGAAGACGAAGGGACCAAGGAAATAACTAGATTTTCAAAAGGACTTGATCTCTTGGATGTAGCCAGTATAGCCAATAACATTCCGACCATTAAAGCCATAAGCCCCGAAATTATATTGGAAACTTATGTCATCAATAAGGGAAGACAAAATTCGGTTAAACTTATTGGGGTGACCAATTCCTATTTTCCTACTTCCAATATTCATATAGGCAAAGGCAGCAACTTCTCCGAGGAACATATTATAAATGCCGCTTCGGTCTGCATTATTGGTGAAAAGGTGGAGAAAAAATTGTTTCCAGGCGAAAGTGCGGTCGGCAAACAAATTAAGGTCAAGGATGTTTGGCTTCAGGTAATAGGAATAATCGAGGAAAAGCTTATTTCGGAAAAAGCTCAGGAAAACTTGGGCATTAGGGACTTGAACCATGATATTTACATCCCGGTAAAAACCTTCTTGGTGCGATACAAAGATCGAAAGATTATTTCCGATGAACCCTTGGATTTTAGTGGTGGAGGAATGATTTACATAGGTGGGGAAAATAATGGACCTAAAAAGCGGATTCCCAGAGGCAATTACCATCAGTTGGATAAATTAACGGTCCAGGTGAACAATTCCAGCGAGCTTAAATCTACTGCCGAAGTATTGAGCAAACTTCTCAAAAGAAAGCATAATGATGTTTTGGATTTTGAGATTACCATTCCTATACAACTATTAAAACAACAACAAAAGACCAAGCAGATCTTCAATATTGTACTTAGCATTATTGCCGGTATATCACTTCTTATAGGGGGTATTGGCATTATGAACATTATGTTGGCCTCTGTACTGGAACGGACAAAGGAAATAGGAATCATGAGGGCCATTGGCGCCACAAAGCAAGATGTAATCCTTCAGTTTCTATCAGAGTCTGTCCTTATAAGTTTGGGCGGAGGTATAATAGGAATAATATTGGGAATTGTAGCATCGTATGGATTGGAACTGGCCACGGGTATAGAAACCATACTTTCATTGAACTCCATAATTTTATCCTTTTTCGTAGCCACTTTTATAGGGCTTGCCTTTGGAGTGCTGCCTGCAAAATCAGCTGCCAACAAAAATCCAATAGAAGCCATAAGACGTGAATAGAAAAATTTCCAGATAACATCTATAACCATTACCCTCCCCCATTTTATCAATCAAAATAGTCCAAAATGAAAAAATGTATTGTGTTGTTATTCCTATGTTCAAACCTTATTGTCCTGGGACAGTCCAAAAAGCTAACACTAACGGAGGCCATAGAAATGGCGAAAAAAAACTCTCCTGAATACCAAGCCGTCCTAAACCAATCCCAAGCCAGCTATTGGAAATACAGGACTTATATGGCCGAATTTCTGCCACAATTTAGATTAATTGCTACTGTACCGGATTACTCAAATTCCATTCAAAGAATTACCAATGACGAGGGCCAGGATATTTTCGTAAATCAAAATCAGTCCAGAATTGATGGGCAACTTGCCATTACCCAGCAAGTACCATTTACAGGTGGGGACTTTTCCCTAATTTCCCGATTACAACGAGTGGATCGTTATGGTGATATAGAATCCAGTAATTACTCCCTAACACCATTTTCCATAAATTACTATCAGAATTCCCTATTCTTTAATCCGTATAAATGGGACAGGCAAATAGAACCTTTAAAGTTTGAGGAATCCAAACGCGAATTCATAGAACGTATGGAAGATATTTCCTTAAGCAGTTGCCTACGCTATTTTGGTCTTTTAACCGCGCAAATGAGATTAAAAAATTCCCAGAACAATTTAGCTACCCAAGATACCTTATTGCAGATTGCCAAAGGCAGGTTTGAGATTGGAAAAATAGCAGAGAACGAATTGTTACAAATGGAACTTGGGCATCTAAATTCAAAAAATGAAGTAACAAGCAATACCATCTCCCTAAAAAGGACTTCACAAAATTTGGCCCGTTATCTGGAACTGGAAACCGAAGATATAGAACTATTCATTCCTGAAAAATTGGTAGATTTTGAGGTAAGTGTGCAGACTGCCCTGGATGAGGCAACCAATAACAGAAAATCGGTTATAGAATTTAGAAGGAGGCGTTTGGAAGCAGAAAGAAACCTTGCGGAAATAAAAGGCACCAATAGATTGGAAATCAATGTCAACGCCAATTTTGGATTGAATAAACGTGCAGACGATTATGACGCCCTTTTCCAAGATTTTGATAGACAACAAAATGTCTCCGTATCCTTGGGCATTCCCATTTTCGATTGGGGGGTATCCAAGTCCAGAAGAAAAATGGGAGAGGCCGATCTAGGTCTGGTAGAAACAAATATTGAGCAGGAACAACAGGCCTTTGAACAGGAAATATACCTACATATTTTAAATTGGTCCAGCAAAAGGGATTTTCTTGCAACTTCGGAGAAGGCAAAAGAGATTGCCATAAAGCGATATCAGATCACTAAAGAGCGGTATATTCTAGGGAAAATAACCATTACGGATCTAAATTTGGCGCAACAGGAAAAAGACAAGGCAGAACTTGATTATCTGAATTCCTTGCAAAATTTCTGGACGGACTACTATACTTTACGAAAGCTGACACTCTATGATTTTATCAATGACAAAAAGATAGAAGCTGAAAAGATAGTTTTCGATTAATACCCCAATGACACTAACCCAATTTATCCAGACCGGTCCATTTATGCCATTCTCATAAGATTTTACAACTAAGGCTGAAACTTTATAGGTTTTGTTTATAGTTTTTATAATTTTATCACTTTAAATAATACTTCATGACCATTACACAGTTGCAATATGTATTAGCCGTTGCCGAGTACCAGAATTTTACCTTAGCGGCCGAAAAAAGCTTTGTCACCCAACCTACATTGAGTATGCAGGTCCAAAAATTGGAGGACGAGTTGGACATATTAATTTTCGATAGGAGTAAAAAACCTATTACCATAACAGAAGTGGGCGCCAAAATAGTTGCACAGGCCAAAAATATTGTCAATGAGGCCAACCGTATTAAAGATATAGTAGATCAGGAAAAGGGTTTTATTGGCGGTGAATTTACCCTTGGGATCATCCCTACCATTATGCCCACCTTATTGCCCATGTTCTTGAGGACCTTCATTAAAAAATATCCAAAGGTAAATCTGATCATTAAAGAGCAGAACACGGAAAATTTGATCCGAAATCTGCAAGATGGCCATATTGATGCGGCAATTGCGGCTACGCCATTGGAAATCGAATTTATTAAGGAACGCCCACTTTATTACGAACCTTTTGTGGGGTACGTACCTCCCAATCATAGACTGGGAAGAATAGCGGAATTAGTACCTGAAGATTTGGAAATTTCTGATGTTCTACTTTTAAGGGACGGACATTGTTTTAGGGATGGAGTCATAAACTTGTGCAATGCCTCAAAAAGTTATCAGGAAGAACACTTTCAATTGCAGAGCGGTAGTTTTGAAACGTTGATCAACCTATCCAATGAAGGATTGGGCATGACCCTCCTACCCTTCCTAAACACCATTGAATTGGATGATAAAAAGAAGCAGAACCTAAAATTCTTCAAAAACCCCTCTCCTGCTCGTGAAGTAAGTCTTATTTACCACAAAAGTGAGCTGAAAATACAAATTACAGAAGCCTTATATGATGTTATTGCCAGTGTAGTAAGAGGTGCTATTGCTTTTCAGGATGTAAAAATTATTAGTCCGTTGAACAAATAATTATTCCATTTTTCGATATTTATAGGAACATTCCTCAATACAGCCCACATTGGATAGTATAAGTCGCCCTTCGGCAAAACTCATATTAAAATTGGTCTCTATTGCATTATTCTCACAGTGATAACGTAAGGTCAAAACACTATCATTGGTACTGTAAATTCCATTAACAATACCACCACAAGCCTTTTCATTGTGGGTGTAGGAACCATTGGCCTTAAATTCGAATATTGGTCCGTTCATAACTGTGGTCCAATTTTCAACTATATCGCCAGGGCTAATTTTGGTGGCTTCCAATTGCCATTTTCCTAAAAGTTCATTGGTAATAAGGGGCAGGGTATCTTCATCCTTCCCACAACTGAGGAGGAATAAGACAAATACGTAGGTTAATTGTTTCATTATATATAACATTGGGGGTCCGCCATTATATACGGTTGAATTAACCTAAATAGTTGTCTTTAATGAATAAGAAGTCTTAAAAAAACAAAGTTGCCCACATAAAAGTGATCAAAAAAAAGCCACCTTATAAAGGTGGTTTTTATCTATGCTTTCAAATAAAGAAGGCTTTGTTGTAATTCTGGCTTGTCATTAATAAATTGCTTTAACCAGAGTTTTAATTCTTCTATTTCAAATGGTAATAGTCTAGTCACTGCTTTTTCTAGTTCTTTGCAAAATAACTTTGTATCAAAACTAACCTTTTGCAGTACGGTTTTGGTGTACTCTAACATAGCTCTTGCCATATTTCAAAATAATTTTAGGTTGCTTGGACTAAGATAACCAATAAAAGGTATATATTATTGCCGTCTTTCCGTTAAATAATAGATAAAATGATGTTAAAGTCGATGAACGTACATTTTCAACAACTTCTTTTAAATAAAAAAAGGACTCTTGGACAACTGATTCTAGTTGGAGCCTCCATAAGCTTAATAGGATGTAAAACATTAAATACCAATAGATTAAACAAGATCATTGACCAACAGATAAGTTCACAGACTACCAACAATTACTTTCAAGGTCTATTAATTTATGACCCTGTAAAAAAAGACACCTTGTATAGCCATAATAGCCAAAAATATTTTACCCCGGCAAGTAATACCAAGATCATTACCTTATATACTTCCCTTAAAACCCTACCCGAAAAGATTCCGGCCCTAAAATATATTGCTAAAAATGATACCCTGTATATGGAAGGTACGGGCGACCCAAGCTTGTTGCATCCCTATTTTGGTGACAGTACCGCAATAAAATTTGCCAAGAACTATAAGAACGTGTTCCTTTATCTGAATAATTTTGAGGAAAGTAGATATGGTCCAGGATGGGCCTGGGAGGATTATGACCTCTATTTTAGTCCGGAAAGAAATAGTATTCCCTTATATGGCAATGTTGTAACCATTACCAATAATGATAGTTTGGCAGTTAGTCCAAACCATTTTAAAAACCAGGTAGTACCGATTAGTTATGGAGTAAATAGGGAATTGTACAGCAATACCTTTTATTATGACCCTCATAGAAATGATACCTTGGAGAGTCCTTTTATGATAGACAGCACACTTACAAAAAGTCTATTGGAAGAAGTCCTACTTAAAAAGGTCAATATTGTACAAGAGATGCCGAATGAGGAAAAACAGGTGTTGTACAGTGTTTCGTCAGATTCCCTGTATAAGAGAATGATGGAAGTAAGTGATAATTTTCTTGCGGAACAACTATTAATTTTAAGCTCCTCTACCCTTTCGGATACCTTGAACAGTGCTAAGGCCAGGAAGTATATTTTGGACAATTATTTACAGGAACTTGAGCAACCACCGAGATGGGTAGATGGTTCCGGACTTTCCCGTTACAACTTGTTTACCCCGGGAACAATGGTCTATGTATTAAATAAAATGTACCAGGAAATACCAAGGGAACGCCTGTTCAACTTTTTTCCAGTTGGGGGCCTTACCGGGACTTTAAAAGGAAGGTTTAATGGTGATGATCGCCCATATATTTATGCCAAAACCGGATCACTTGGCAATAATTATTGCCTTAGTGGGTATCTAATTACCCAGTCTGGAAAGACTTTAATATTTAGCTTTATGAACAACCATTTTACCAAAAGCAATAGTGAGGTAAAACAACATATGGAATCTATTTTCGAAATGATCAGGGACAATTATTGATTCAAGACCTTAATATGATCCACTTTGTCGGCAAACTTCAACAATAACAACTTGATTTTTGGGGCAATATGGGTTTTGCAAAATGGCTTATATGGATTCTTATAATAATAGTTTTGAAATGCCTTATCGGAAACTTTAAATTCCCTGAAGGGTAGGACTTTGGTTACCAAAGGCTTTTTAAAATTCTCCTGAAATTTTTGCAGTGCCAAGGTAGATCTTTCAACATCCAGTGGCCCAAAAGTATAAATGGCAGAGCGGTATTTATTTCGCATACTATGGTCTGAAGTCGATTTATGGGTATAAAGATGTATCAAAATTAAATCCTCCAAACTTATGTCGCTTGGCTCATAACTAACTATTACAGCCTCTGAAAAGGACGACTCCTCCCCATCCGAGGCTACAAAACCCTGTTCTACGCTTATTATCCCCTTTAAGGACTTATAAACGGCTTCGGTACACCAGTGGCAGCCACCACCAAAGGCAATCTTATGAATAGTTTCCATAATGGGTTGGTCGTATTAGTTGTTGGAAAATAACCCATTAATTTTGGCGTATTGCAGTAACATAATGGTCTTGGCATCTTTTATTTCACCGGTACGTATCATTTCCAAAGCTTTTTCAAAGTCCAACTCCAAGACTTCAATATTTTCTGTCTCCTCCTCGGCACCACCCCCCTCGCCTATCTTCATTTTTTCTTCATATGACCCAATGAAGAAATAAAGGATCTCGGTTACGGAACCAGGCGACATATAGGATTCAAATACTTTCTCTACCTTCTCCAATTTATAACCGGTCTCTTCCTCGGTTTCCTTTTTAATACAGTCTTCGGGATGGTCACCATCCAATAATCCGGCGCAAACCTCTATCATCATCCCGGAGTCATTGCCATTTATATAGGTGGGCATCCGAAACTGTCGGGTAAGTATAACCGTTCTATTCTTTTTGTTGTACAGTAAAATGGCCGCACCATTTCCCCGATCATAGGCCTCTCGGGATTGGGTTTCCCAACTGCCATCATCACGCTGATATTCAAAGCTTAACTTTTCAAGTTTATACCAGTTATTGGACAATAACTGCCTGTTTATGTTTCTTACTTTTTTGTTGTTCATTTCTGGAAGGTTCTTGTTTGTATACAAAGCTAGGGATTTATAGACGCTAGTAATCGGTGAAAAAATAGGATTTAATATCCCAAACAAAATTTATAGTTGTATGATGCAAGCTATGACTGTACCTCAAACAGTAACGGCCTTGTTCAAATACCGTCTAAAGGGGAGCATTTCCATATAAACCGAGATTATCTTCTGCTTAAAATCATCTTGTAATATTTCTTTTTGTGTAAGGGGATGCATAACAGCAAACGTTTTATGCCGTAACAGTTCCACATGCGGATGGTCCTTGGAAAATCCCTTGGGAGCATTCTTTAGTGTTTCATCCACAACCAAATCCCCAAAAGTGTCCTTAAAGGATTTTTTATTAAGTATTTTTTTTAACTCCTCTCCGTCGTAATCAATAGCCTCGCGTATGCTGCGTAAGGTTTTTGGATCCGGCCTCCAAAAGCCGCCGGCCAACATGGACTGACCAAGACCTACCTCAATGTAAAAGTCTGCGGTATTGGGCGCCTTGTCCAACCCTGCTCCAAAATGGTCCTTATAGATGGGTTTGTTGGGATGGAACATCAAATTATTGTTAATACGGTTTATTCCCTTTTTACCTGGAGTATCAAAATATTCATTATCCAAAGCCGCAATGGCCAGATCCAGTTCATCCAACCATCCTATATAATCTTTTCTTACCTCCTTGTACCATTTTCGGTTATTATCCATCCACTCCTTGGAGTTATGTTGGTTGAGTTCTGTAAGAAATTGAAATAAGGATTGAAAATTCATTATAAAGTATAGATTGTAATGGAAAAATGAAGAAGGCTATGTATTGATTAAAATCGATTATCCCCGTCCAAAAGGTCACCAAGGCCACCCAAAATACTGCCTTCCCCTTTGTCTTTTCCTCCTCTTGGAATGGATGCCAAGACCCTACCTGCCAATCTGCTAAAGGGCAGTGATTGTATATATACTGTGCCAGGGCCACGTAGGGTGGCATAAAAAAGTCCCTCGCCCCCAAAGATGGTGTTTTTGATTCCCCCTATAAATTCTATATCATAATCCACGTCCTTGGTAAAGCCAATAATACAGCCAGTATCCACTTTTAAGGTTTCACCTGGACCGAGTACCTTTTTTGCCGTAGTTCCTCCTGCATGTACAAAGGCCATTCCATCGCCCTCCAATTTTTGCATGATAAAACCTTCACCTCCAAATAGTCCTCGCCCCAACCTCTTTGAAAATTCAATACCTACGGAAACCCCTTTTGCCGCACACAAAAAAGCATCTTTCTGACAAATAAACTTGCCTTGAAATTCACTAAGGTCTATCGGAATAATTTTTCCAGGATAAGGAGAGGCAAAGCTTACCTGCTTTTTACCATGACCTATATTTAAAAATGCCGTCATAAATAGACTTTCGCCTGTAAGCAAACGCTTTCCGGCCGAGAATAGTTTTCCCAGAACCCCTGTATCCTGATTGGAGCCATCACCAAAAATGGTATCCATTTTAATGTCGGAATCCATCATCATAAAACTACCTGCTTCGGCCACCACGGCCTCCTGTGGATCCAATTCTATTTCCACATATTGCATTTCTTCTCCGTAAATTACATAGTCTATTTCGTGTGCGTTCATATCAATCTTCTTTTTATTTTATATTACTTATTTCAGAGTTTTAATATTCGTCTTGCGCCTTGTATTACCAAAATAAAAACAATAGTTCCGATAATCAAGTCGGGTTTGTTGGAGTTTAGCACATTAACCAAAAAGCCGGCTACAATAACGCCTAAATTGATAATTACATCATTTGAAGTAAAAATCATACTTGCTTTCATATGTGCTTCTTCTTTACTTTTAGATTTTTGAAGTAAGTAAAGACAAATTCCGTTTGCAATTAAAGCAAAAACCGAAACCATTATCATTGTCGTGAAATTAGGAAGTTGTTCTGCTCCGAAAAAACGTCTCAAAACTTCGCCAAATCCCATAACCGCAAGTAAAATTTGAAAATAACCGGCAAGTTTGGCAATTCGTCTTTTTCGTATTAAAGTACCGCCCACAGCAAAAAGACTAATTCCATAAACAAATGAGTCTGCAAGCATATCCAAACTATCAGCAACAAGTCCCATGGATTTGGAAATTAATCCTGTTGTCATTTCGATAATAAAAAAAAGAAAATTAATGGAAAGAACTGTCCACAGTAACTTTTTTTGATTTGAATTTTCTGCAAACTGTGTTTGGGCAGTTTCTTCGGTCTTTAATTTTTGCCCACCTAAATTTAGTTCGAGTATTAATGTCTCAATTTGGTCAGCTTGTCCATCATGAAAAACGGCCAATTTTCGATTCGGAATGTCAAAGTCGAGATGTTCTACACCGGGAATTCCATCTAATTTCATTCGGATAAGGTTTTCTTCCGAAGGACAATCCATTTTAGTTATTTCAAATACTGTTTTTTTCATTAGAACATTATCGGAGTCTCTTAGCTAGAACAAATCTGTATCAAAATCAAATATTACTAGCTAGTTAATTTGGTGGTATGTGCTATAACCCTAATCTTTTTGTTCAGACTATAAGTATCAAAAAAAACAGATTTGTTACAATGGTCCATTAGATATTGGGAATTGGAAAATTGATCCATTGTTACATTGGTACATTGATTAATTGATTAATTGGTACATTATACAATTGGCACCTTACCCCTTTACCTTAAGTGTCCATTCAAAATTAAAGGTAGAAACTACCATACCTTCTTCGTTGACCCCGACCGATTTCATCCAAATAGTCTGTCCCTCTCCGGTTTCTATGGTTTTTTTAATGGCATCTGCTATAAGGTGGCCCTCCTCACAGCTAAATGTAATTTTACCTGTTGCCTTTTTTGAAAAATTAGCATTGTTATTGGCTACCAGCATGGAAATATTTCTTCCACTCTTTCTGATCTGATTCATGACCATAGCTCCGGTGGTCAACTCCGCTGCCATCCCCTGAACTGCCCAAAACAAGGATTTAAACGGATTTTGATTGATCCATCTATGCCTAACGGTTACTATTGCCTTTTTTTCATCAATGTATCTTAATCGTACTCCTGTCCACCATACGGCCGGGAGTTTAAAGAAGCTGAACATGTTAATTTTACTTGCATCGGAAGCCATAACTGTCGTTTAATTTAAATCAAAAGTATATAAAATGTACGAACCTACAATTGTTAATAAATTGTTAATTTTTAGTACTTTGTTTTGCATAGTACCTTCTTTTAGATATATATTTGCATAAGAAGTTATTAGGTTTAATAAGAACAGTCTATAATAATAGCCCGGTTTAACATAGAAATATAGTTTTGGCTGCTATCAGAAACTGTTCTAACCTGGACCAACAATAAAGTAGAAATAGCTACCTAGGGAACACTAATTATATAACAATGACCGAAACAATTAGCAAACACGAAAAAAATTTGGCAGCAATAATACACGCCTCCACCTTTTCCAAATATTTTATCCCTTTTGGGAATTTCCTACTACCCTTGATACTTTGGACAGCGAATAAAAAGGAGCATGACTTCGTGGACCAAAATGGCAAACAGGCTTTGAACTTTCAAATAAGTCTACTATTATATTCCATCATCATAGGTATTTTCACTATTCCCTTTTTTATAGGGATTTTACCGGAAATATTTCAATTGGGTAATTTCAACTTTGCCAATCTTAACGAATTCAACGGTCTTAATTTCGATTTTGACTTTCATCCGTTCCAATTGGGAAAATTGCTTTGGCCATTGGGAATAGCTGGAGCAGCACAGTTGGGACTGTTCTTGGTAAATATAGTTTATACCATCCTGGCTACCATTCGTACCAGTGAAGGCATAGAATTTAAATATCCGATAAGCATACCATTTATTAAATAATGTACAATACAATTAGTACTCATCACACTAATTCCAGAGTTTATTCATCAATCAAATTAAAATGCTACAATGCGATCATCAAAAAAAACGAACAGTAAAATTATTATAATCATGAAATTATGAATATTGAAAACACAAAAGCGCAAATGCGCAAGGGAGTCTTGGAGTACTGCATACTTTCCATTCTCAATGGAGAGGACAAGTATACCTCCGAAATCCTGGACACCCTAAAGGATGCTAAAATGCTGGTGGTAGAGGGTACTATTTATCCGTTGCTCACAAGACTAAAAAATGCAGGATTGCTCAACTATCGTTGGGAAGAATCCACTTCAGGTCCCCCAAGAAAGTATTATACACTAACAGAAACGGGAAAACTATTCCTAAAGGAATTGGATACCACCTGGGATGAACTAAGAAATGCAACAAACCTTGTTACCAAAACAAAAAATAGTTAAAAAATGAACAAGACAATAAATATAAATCTGGCCAATTTATTCTTTCACATAGATGAAGTAGCCTACACTAAATTACAACGGTATTTAGAGGCCATAAAGCGTTCCTTTGCCAATACCAATGGTAGCGAAGAGATCATAGCGGATATCGAGGCCAGAATTGCCGAATTGTTCCATGAAAAAATGGAGAATGAAAGACAGGTAATTACCGAGAAGGAAGTGGACGAGGTCATTGGAATAATGGGACAACCCGAAGATTACATGGTTGACGAGGACATTTTTGAAGACCAACCCCAGTCAACAAAAAAACCGGGCAGGGTAAGAAAATTATACAGGGACATAGACAATAAGTATATAGGGGGTGTTTCTGCCGGTCTGGGACACTATTTTGGATTAGATGCCCTATGGGTTAGACTATTGTGGATTCTACTGACCATATTTAGTTGGGGAGGATTTGTATTTATCTATATTCTCCTGTGGATTCTGATTCCGGAGGCCGTGACTACGGCCCAGAAGTTGGATATGCGCGGTGAAGCCGTAAACATCAGCAATATTGAAAAAAAAGTAAAGGAAGGTTTTGACGATGTAGCGGAAAAGGTTAAAAACGTGGACTATGAAAAAATGGGAAACAGGGTGAAAAATGGTAGCCGTGGTTTCTTCAATGCCATAGCGGATATTATTATGTTCTTTTTTAAGATCATTGGTAAATTTATCGGAATAATTTTAATTGTTATTGGAGCTGCAGGAATAGTTGCGCTATTGATAGGCCTTTTTACCGTAGGTATATTAGACATAATACATCTGCCCGGAGTGGACTTTTATAATCTTGTCAACTCTACCAGTACTCCGGTATGGGTGGTTTCAATACTCGCATTTTTCGCTATTGGAATTCCCTTTTTCTTCCTAATGTACCTAGGCCTTAAGATTTTGGTGAACAATTTAAAGTCTATAGGCAATATTGTAAAATTTACCCTGTTGGGGTTGTGGCTGATCTCTATAATCTTATTGACCGTTTTTGGTATACACCAGGCCGCCGCCCATGCTTACTCGGGTAATGTAGCTACTGAAAATGAACTGGTTTTCGCCCAGGCTTCGGAACCGATTAAAATAAACTTAAGGTCAACGGACAGGGACAAACAGGAAAATAACATGCGAATTAATGGGATAGTATTGGACTATACCGAAAATGGGGAGGAAATTCTTATTTCACGCGATTTCCGTATGTACATAAAAATGTCGCACGATTCAATTGCGCGCATTGAAGTGAGGAAAAATGCCAATGGGAATTCCTTTAAAAATGCAACAGAGACAGCTGATAAGATTAACTACAGTTATATGGTCCAAGGCAATACAATTCTCTTAGATGATTATTTATCTACTGGTAGAGAGAATAAGTTTAGAGATCAAGACGTAAGGGTTTATATATACCTCCCAATGGGAACCAAAGTCGAATTCGGAAAATCCCCTGAAAACTGTTGGACAATCAGGGCCAATAATGACCAGAATATGAACGGTTGTGAAATAACGAAGTATACTTGGATGATGTACAAGGATGGCGAATTGAAATGTGAAAACTGTCCTGAAATTGAAGTAGAGGACGAGGACAAAAATGGCAAAATTATAATTAACGAAGATGGGGTGGATATTGATATAAAAGGTAACGGGGACAATTTTAAACTAAAAATAGACGACAAGGGCGTACAGTTTAAAACCAACGAAACCAAAAGTACCGATTTAAAAAAGGATACTGTTCAGTAGGCTCTTTTAACAACTCGGTAATTTATAATGTGGCCAAAGAAACCTAAATAATAATTTTATACATATCCTAAAACAGTAACATTAATCAATCCTTGAAATACTCAGCCCCCCAAGAGTTTATTACAAGACTCAAAAAACAACAATCATGACAACACTAGCAAGAATTACCATCACACTAATCTTGGCAATCCTATTTTCTTCATGCGGTTTTGATATCAACATCGGACCTGGCAAAAAAGGAAATGGAATCGTTGAAGAAGAGAAGCGTAGGGTGACTTCCGATTTCACTGCTATTTCAGTATCCGAAGGTCTAGACGCTTATGTCACCCAGGGCAATGAATTTGAAATCATTGTAGAGGCCGACGAAAATATTATAGGCTTAATCGGGACCGATATTAAAAATGGAACCTTGAGGATTCATGCCATTGAAAATATCGGCAGGGCTACCAAAAGTATATATGTTACCCTACCTGTCATTACAGCATTGGAAACTTCCAGTGGTGCAGCACTTAGTACCAAAAACACCATAGAGGCAGAAAACATTGAATTGAGTTCCAGTAGTGGCTCCAATCTTCAAATTGAGGAACTAAAGGCGTACAATGTAATAGCGGAATCCAGTAGTGGCGCCCATATTAGAGTAGCCGGAGAAACAGAAACATTTAATGGCAGTGCCAGTAGTGGCTCAGGAATAAAAGCTGAAAATTTAAGCTCTTCCAATTGTAGTGCCAGTGCCAGTAGCGGGGCCGGAATTACCGTAAATGCCTCCGAATCCTTAATTGCAAAAGCCAGTAGCGGAGGAGAAATCCGTTATACCGGAAATGCCAAAGTAGAACATCAAAAATCGAGCTCCGGAAGTGTCAGTGCATTATAAAGGTCGGACCAATCATTAACAAGAAATCAACTGTCCTAAAATTTGTAAAACCCATTGAGATTTCAGTGGGTTTTCATTTTCCAATACATCATCTTTCTTTATATTCGTTCCATAAAATTTGTTATGAAAATAAAGATCAAAAAATATGTACTTCCGTTAAAACACACATTCAGTATTTCCAGGGAATCCCATGATTTTCAAGATTCAATGATCGTTGCCCTGGAACTGGACGGTAAAACGGGCTATGGGGAGGCTACCTCCAATCCCTACTATAAAATAACCTTCGAAACCATGCAGGCGGAGATTGAAAAGGTGAAGGAGGAAATAGAAGGTTTCCAATTTAGGGAACCGGAAGCATTCCATGCGTACTTGGTATCCAAAAACTTGAGCAATTTTGCTATCTGCGCATTGGATCTTGCAGCCAACGACCTATATGGAAAAATACTGGGCAAACCATTATATGAAATATGGAATACGGATAACAGTAGCTATCCCATAACCAATTACACTATTGGACTGGATACCATTGAAAAAATGGTGGACAAAATGAAAGAAATGCCCTGGCCCATATATAAAATTAAACTAGGTACCGATAAAGATGTGGAGATAGTAAGGGAGCTGCGCAAACACACCGATGCCATTTTTAGGGTAGATGCCAATTGTGCATGGACGGCAGAGGAAACCATTGCCAATGCCCCTTTATTGAAGGATTTGGGCGTCGAGTTTCTGGAACAACCGCTTAAAGCGGATGATTGGACAGGTATGGAAGCAGTGATGCACCAAAGCGTTCTGCCAGTAATAGCCGATGAAAGCTGTATAGTGGAAAGTGATGTGGAGAAATGCGCGCTTCATTTTAACGGAATCAATATAAAATTGACAAAATGTGGCGGCCTTACCCCAGCTAGAAGAATGATCAAAAGGGCCAAGGAATTAAATCTACAAGTAATGGTGGGATGTATGACCGAATCCACTGTTGGTATATCGGCCATTGCCCAACTAATTCCGCAATTGGATTATGTGGATATGGACGGCGCCATGTTGTTAAAAGAAGATATTGCCGATGGGGTGATCATTCAGGATAACGGCAAGGTAATCTTTCCTACCTCTGGTGGGAGTGGAATAAGTTTACGTTGATGACTATTTATACCGATGGGTTCCCAGGTAGGGAAGTGGAGTTGGACCAAAAGAAATTTTTGTATTTTGGAGGTACTTCCTATTTGGGGTTGCAGACCGACGAAGCTTTTCAAGAAATCTTTATTTCCAATATCAGGAAATACGGCACCAATTATGGTGCATCCAGAAAATCCAATGTACGCCTTTCCGTTTATGAAAAAGCAGAACAATTCTTATGCCAATTGGTGGGGTGTGAGTCCAGTGCCACTTTATCTTCCGGATATTTGGCAGGACAATTGGTGAGACAAACCATGGATACCAAGGAGCATAGACTGTTCTATGCCCCCAATACCCATTCTGCCCTCTATTCCCCAACTCCATCAACAAAGCTGAAACCATACATCACTTTCACGGCCCTGAACATAGCCGTTAGATCCCATTTGGAAACTAATCAGGAAACTACTCCAGTGGTATTTTTGGATGCCATTGATTTTTCTGGGGCCAATTATCCCGATTTTGAGGGATTAAGAACACTGCCTTTGGAAAAGATAATTCTGGTGGTAGACGATTCCCATGGAATTGGAATTGTAGGTAAAAATGGCGGTGGTGTTTATAGTAGGCTGAAGGCATTAAACCCTAAGGAACTTATTGTTTGTTGTTCCTTGGGAAAAGGGTTCGGGATTCAGGCAGGGTCTATTTTTGGAACTGAAAAAAGAATTGAGCAGTTCATGGACACTCCCTTTTTTGGAGGGGCAAGTCCGGCAGCACCCGCAGCAGTGGCGTGTCTTATGGACGGAAAGGCACTCTTTCTTGAAAAAAGAGAAGCCTTGATCCATAATATAACCTTATTTATGTCCAATGTTAAAACTTTGGATAGATTTAAATTCATGGAGGGTCACCCTGCCTTCAGCTTTACAGATGAAAAGCTTGTCAGCTACCTGGAACGGCAAAATGTTTTGGTGACCAGTTTTCGTTATCCAGATGAGGATTCTCACCTTATGAGCAGAATTGTAATAAGTGCCCATCATAAAAAGGAGGATATCCTTTTATTATGTAATCTTATCAATTCATATTTATAAAACAAAACGGCCATCCAATAGGATGGCCGTTCTCTTTAACTGTTCCCTCTTATAAAATTAATTATCCCACCATACTGGGGTAACCGGGGATTGTTGGTTTGCCAAAACATTGGCCTCATTTCTATTCAACTCGGTTGAAGGATAAATGGCCCTTCTAAACCACTGTCCAAAATATTCACTATCATCACTTGCTTCCTCCAATCTTATTTGAAGGCCTGTGAAAACATCGGCAGAAAAATCATATCTTCTATAATCCACAAAAGTCTCTGGATTTAAAAAGTTGTTAATGTATTTTTCCTTCATGATATGATGCAACATGAGTCCTGCTTCACCCACGGCAATGGCCCCATCGGCCAAATAATCGGAGCCATCCACATCATACATATCCATACTGGCCTGTATACCTTCCAAATAAGCGGTGTACGCCTCGGAACTAGATCCTGTGCTTGTGGTGTTGCCTCCGTTGGCCAAAAAAGCAGCCTCCGCCTCAATAAATTTGGCTTCTGCATAACTGATCAGCAATAGTGGCGAATCTATACTGGTATAGTATCCATCCGTTTTAAAACGGGTATTGGCATCGCTACCATCAGGAGCTACTCCCTCTCCACCGCTCACAAAACCTTTCCACTCCGCTTCGTCCCCATTTTCGGCGAACAAAGGCAGTCTTGGATCTATGGTAAGAGCTGCGCTTTCAAATGGGTAATAATCTCCGTTCATAGAACTTACCAACTGACTGGCAATATCGTTGCTAAGGTTACCTGTAGACCTGGCCAAAATTTCTACGGAATACCAAGGGTTGATATTCTTCTCATTATAGTGCATCTCAAAATTATCGTCATTCGATGTAAAACCGTTGGCGATTGAAGTTAAAACCTCATTGGCAGTAACTGTACCTTTATTTACCAAATGCAACTGATATCTCGCTTTAATGGTGTAGGCAGCCCTTAACCACTGATCGGAATCACCCCCGTAGATAAGGTCCGAGCTTCCCAAGTTAAAACCTGAGTTATCAGTACCTTCCAAGGCAGTGATGGCCGAATTTAGAAGCGTGAATATTTCCGTGTATATCGATTCTTGGGTATCGAAGGTTGGAAAATTATTGTCCGGGCCGTCAGTAGCATCCGAATAGGGTATATTATCCCAGGTATCGGTAGCTATTCCAAGATTTATGGCAGTAAGAATATCCGATATAGCGCCAATATGCGTAGCGTTGGCCTCTGCAGCCTTCTCCTTAATCGCTTTAAGATTAGGTAAAATATAAAGGTATACCTGACTCCATAAGCCACTTGCTTCTGTTTGTCCGGCAGCTCCACCCCCGGTAGATACAAAGTTCTGCACATAATTTCCAAATGCCAATTCGGCAGATCGCTGCCCTTCCATGGTGCTATGAATTACCGGTGCCATTAGATCCTGCATTCTCAACTCCTCTAAGGTTGCTGTATTGGAAGGAGTATTTACATCAAAATAATCATCACTACACGAAACCTGCGCAACTAATAGAAGTGATAAAATTCCTGTTTTTATAATATTGTTTTTCATGTTTATCATATTTAGAATGAAATATTTAGACCGAAAGAGTAGCTTTGGCTCAACGGAACGCTAAGTCCTGTAAAACCGTAAACGTTGCTACCGGCACTATACTGGTTTCCTTCTGGGTCATAACCATCAAATGGGGTCCATACAAGAATATTGGATGCACTAACAGAAAGGCTTAGCTTCTCCATTTTAAGGTCCCTAGTAAATTTATTGTCCATGTCATAGGACAAACTAACATTGCGCAATTTAACCCAAGATGCATCCTGTACCAATACTTCAGCCGCCCTGTTATAGACATTTGAATTTCTATAATAATTCTGATCAATCAAAGCTGGTGTGGTGTTAGCAGTATAACCTCCGCTACCATTGTCCATTACTCCTTCCAAGACTACCTCTTCATCCCTGACCAAAGTACTCAAAGGATTACCATTTCTAATAGAATTTCTAAGACCGGAATCATAAAGATCCCCACCTTCCTTATATTCCAATAAGAAATTGAATCCTATTCCCTTCCATTTAAAATTACTGCCCAAGGAAGAAATGAAGTCCGGAAAGGCATTTCCAACCTTCACCCTTTCATCCAATACAATTTCTGGAAATCCATCGGCATCCAAATACCTTTGACCATCTTCGTATCTCCATTTATATCCATAAAGATTCCCCATTTTGTCTCCGGCCCTAATTTCCGAAGTAATTCCGGCAAACCCTGAATCCGCAAAAATAATAGACTCAATATCCTCTGGAATTTCCAAAACCTTTCCTTCACTGGTAGACCAGTTAAGAATTAATTCCCATCTAAAATCCTTGCTTCTAATAATGTCCGCACTAACCAACAATTCATGTCCAAATACCTCGTAGTCCCCTGCATTTCTTGTTATTCCTGAAAGTCCAGAAGAATAAGCGGTTCCAACGGTGAATATCTGATCTTTAACACGTGTTTTGTAGTAGGCATAATCCAATCTGATCCTATCTTTCATAAATCTAAGGTCCGCACCAAATTCTGTAGATTGGTTACGTTCCGGAACTATATCCAAATCTCCCAATAAGGTACTTCTCCTATATCCACCGGCGCTACCAAACGGAAAGTCCCCATCCACTACAAAATACTGGCCAACATCGCCAAAACCGGGTCCTTTACCTACCTCGGCCCAGGAAGCCCTAAGTTTACCAAAAGTAAAGACATCATTGTCTCCAAATACATCGGAAACATCATAGGCCAAACTGGCGGATGGATAAAAGAACGATCTATTTTCTTTGGGCAAGGTAGACAACCAGTCATTCCTACCTGTAACGGTCAAGAACAATTTGTCTTTGTATCCCAATTTCAATTCTCCAAAGGCACCAACGTTACGTAATTGTGTAACACTGTTGTCCAGAAAATAATTAATGGTGTTCCCTATTTCGTTAATACCTGGCACGTTCAGACCTTCTCCCCTAGCTTGGGCATACTCTCTTTTGGAATCGGAAATCTGATGTCCCAATGTAAGGTCTGTGGTAAAATCGTCAGACCAATCCTTGGTAAATGCAACCAAAAGGTTGGATTCCAAACCTGTAAAATTGATGTTTTGATTTAAGATAAAGCCGCCAACCTGTGAACCCCCATCCAGGTCTGCACCAACATATCTATTTCTTTGGTCAGAGTAATTATCTATTTGGGCAGCGTAGGTAACATTTACCCATTCCTTAGGACTCCAATTTAGAGTAGCATTTCCTATCCATCTATTTACATCATCTATTAGGCTACTTGTTTCCATTAAATACCTAGGGTTGTCAATTATCCCAAAAGAATAATCCCTTTCTGTACCATCGGCATTCATATAGTCGTTTATAGGAAAAGTCCCTGAAAAATAGGAAAGGGCACTCATAACGGATTTATCCCCTCCATTGGCCCTGCGTCCACCAGATTTAGTATAGGCGATAGAGGAATTTAATGTCAATTGATCAGAAATCTTATATCCTGCCTTAAACCTAAAATTATTCTTGCCATAATCCGTGTTTGGAAGAACCCCATCTTCTTGGTCTTTTCCCATGGACAAGAAGTAATCCAATTTTTCATTGGCTCCACTAATACTTACGTTTACTTGGGAATTAAAACCGGTTCTAAAAATATCGTAAGGACTGTAAAATTTATCTCCTGTCAAATCCACCACTGTGCCGTTGGACAGCGTATAGGAATCATCAGAATATCTGGGTCCCCAGCTATAAAAAGAGGTAGCATTCTGAACCCTATTGAAACCGGTTTCGGAATCTGGGTCGTATAGTGTCCTAGGAGCACCACTAAACCCTTCCCTATAAGTAGTTTGTAAGGAAGGTGTTGTTTGTATATCCCTAAATGTTGTTGAAGCCGTTACATTAATTTTGGCCTTCCCTTGTTTACCTTTTTTTGTAGTAATGATTATGGCACCGTTGGACGCCCTTACTCCGTAAAGTGCGGTTGCGGCAGCTCCTTTTAGCACGTTGAAACTTTCAATGTCCTCAGGGTTGATATCCCCAGCCCTGTTGGAAAAGGCAAATTGTTCGGAACTACTAGCGGAATTGGACCCTGCACTGGGCCTGACTTCCCCGGAAAAAGTATCGTTGTTCAGGGCTATCCCGTCAACAACAATTAAAGGTTGATTGCTCCTACTTGGATTAACGGAAGTAATACCCCTAATCAAGATATCCACACCGCCACCTGAGGATCCAGATGTTCTATT
Organism: Arenibacter algicola; assembly: GCF_000733925.1. Classification (NCBI taxonomy): domain Bacteria; kingdom Pseudomonadati; phylum Bacteroidota; class Flavobacteriia; order Flavobacteriales; family Flavobacteriaceae; genus Arenibacter; species Arenibacter algicola. The sequence continues at coordinate 2,259,653 of NZ_JPOO01000001.1, read as the reverse complement.
GATTTGAACCCCGGCAACCCTACCTTGCAAACTCTCCATAGGGTTTGATTGCCCCGCCAGGTTTAGGTCTTCAGTGTTAACCTGGGTTACGGAGTATCCCAAGGATTTTTGTTTCTTCTCCACACCAAAAGCCGTGACCACTACTTCGTCCAAAGCACTGGCGTCTTCAGATAAGACAATACTTAATTCGGCATTTGATCTAACCGTGATATCCTGCGATTTCATTCCTAAGTACGAAAAGCGCACAATATCTCCCTGCTTGGCGGCAATTATAAAATTACCATCAAAGTCAGTGGTGGTACCTGTGTTGGTCCCAACAATTAAAACGGTAACCCCTGGAAGTGGCATACCACTTTCATCTTTTACGTTACCGGAAACATTTTGTGCAAAGCCATGCCAAGTGAGCATGAAAGTGCACAACAACAATAGTTTTTGTATCATATTAGTTTGTTTTTATTAATCTGAGCTAAAAGTGATAAAAAAATCATAAAAATCAAACATTGACCGGTCGAAATGTGATTTATACAATAATAGCCCTACTTCTCAATGTTTTTATCACAAAATCAAGACTATAAACTGCTATTATTTAATTCCTTTTGATAAGATTTTTTTAACATATTCTCAGTTTCATATGTTAATATTCCAAAAAAGTCGTAACTTATAAGTATCTAAACTCATAAATGAAATCGCCATGAAAAAAATACTTGGAATAGTTTTCTTGATGTTGTTTTTGGTATCCGCGACCGAAATGGCATCCACAAAAATTCAAAACCCCAACACCTTGGAGGGTACTTGGGAATTAGTAAGCTTTAACAATTACGATGGTAACGATGTTGTAAAAACAATACCTCCAACAGATGGCTACCGTCAAATTAAAATGTTTTATAATGGAAAGGTAATGTGGACCCGATATGTCCCAACAGATTCCATTGAATGGTTCGGTTATGGCTCTTATAAGGCCACAGACAGTACCCTGACCGAAAAATTGGAATATATGTCCGCATCTATGAGGAAAGTTGCCAATGAAAATATGGAATGGCATATGGAACTCCAATTGGAGGGCGACAAATACAGCCAGATCTTTATTGATGCGGATGGGAACCGAATAAATTCTGAAAACTATAAACGTCTAAACTAGGTTTAGATCCTAGTTTGACTTTCCAGTAAAGTATAACAAATTTACACTCCATGACTAAAAAAACGATCTGCACCTGGAACGTAGGTTCCTAGTACAGATCGTTTCAAATAGCCCTTAATTCAAATGTTGCATTAAATTTAAGGCATCCTGATTCTAATATCGCCTAAGACGAAACTTCTTGATGGCTTTCTATGGTCGCCAAATATCGTTCCGCATCAAGTGCCGCCATACAGCCGGTACCGGCAGCCGTAACAGCCTGCCTATATTCCTTGTCTTGGACATCCCCACTGGCAAATACCCCTGGCTTACTAGTTTTGGTAGTTTTACCTTGGGTAATTATATACCCTGTTTCGTCCATTTCCAGTTGCCCCTTAAAAATATCGGTATTTGGTTTATGGCCAATAGCAATGAACAATCCTGTAATTGCAATGTCCTCTTTTTCACCGGTAATATTGTTCACCATTCTTAAACCTTCCACTACCTGATCGCCCAAAACGGTATCCACTTCCCTGTTATAACGAATTTCTATATTGTCCAAGCTGTTTACCCTATGTTGCATAGCCTTAGAAGCACGCATTTCGTCCCTTCGTACCAACATAGTAACTTTTTTACATATATTGGCCAAATAAGAAGCCTCTTCAGCAGCAGTATCCCCTGCCCCTACAATAGCTACTTCCTGTCCTTTATAAAAGAAACCATCACATACTGCACATGCAGATACACCACCTCCACGAAGTTTTTGTTCGCTAGGGATACCTAAATATTTCGCCGTAGCACCCGTGGAAATAATTACGGTTTCCGCTTCTATAACCTTACTGTCGTCTATGGTAACCTTGTGTATTCCACCTACTTCATCGCTAAAATCAACAGCGGTAGCCATACCTATACGTACCTCAGTACCAAATCTTTCGGCCTGTTTCTGTAATTGCATCATCATTGTAGGTCCGTCAACTCCATCTGGGTATCCAGGAAAGTTATCTACCTCTGTTGTTGTGGTCAATTGTCCACCAGGTTCCATTCCCGTATACAACACCGGCTTTAGATCTGCCCTAGATGCATATATAGCTGCAGTATAGCCTGCAGGTCCCGAACCAATAATCAACGTTTTTAAACGCTCTACTTTATCTGCCATAATAAAAACCTTCTATAATACTTGTTAGAAAACAAAAGTAGGATTTTCAATAAAAAACTTACGTCAAAAGTTATAAAAAGTTATTATAAAACTAGTTGCACAAACTATGGTTGTCACCCCTTTTCACGGAAACGTTACTTTTTGTTGTAAAATTGGGAATAGGTTTACTTAAGAAAGAAACCTGTTCATAGTCCTAGGGAAGTAGTAAAGCTTATTAGCAGTTCATAATTTGTCTACCCCAATAAGTGATAAGGCAAAACCATAAAAGGGATACTTGAATGAAAACCAATTTGATTTATTACAGGTTTTAAAAATAGATTCTCCAAAAAACTGTGCTTGTTCTTTACCATCACCAACATTTGGGGCTTCAACTCGGATTGAATACTATTAATGGCTTCTATAATTCCTTGATCCGGCAATTCATGAAACTTATGTTTAGTTTCCGCAAGTAAATGGTGTAATTTGCTTTTGTTCTTTTTCTGCTCTTCGTTGAGCTCATAACTGGATCGTACATGCATAATATCCAAAGTTGATTTATGTACCTTGGCTATAAACAATACCTGCTTTATCAATTCATAATTGTAGTCAATTTCATAATCGGTTGGAAATAGAATTTTCGTGGGCATCTTTACATCAAAATCGAAGGGGATTGCCAATACAGGGCATTTTGCCCTTTTAATGGTATGTACGGTACTACTGCCCAAAAATATTTCTTTTGCCCCAGTAGCTCCTTGGGTTCCCATAATTAAAAGGTCTATTTTTTTACTTTCTACCAGTTCATCAATAGCCTCCATAAGAACACTGAAGGCACTATAGGTTTTAAAATGATGTTTTGGGTTATTGAATTCAGAAATGACCTTTTGTTTTAGATCTTCCAATTTTGTTTCGGAATCTGTACGATAAATGTCACCTAACCCCAATTGTCCCGGACTGTGCAATAAATATTCGGACTGATAAATGGCGGGAGTATAGGTATGCAACAAATGAAAGGTACAATTCTCCTCTTTAAGCAAATGAACTGCATAGGAAATAGCCTTATAGGCATTATCGGAAAAATCCGTGGGTATCAAAATATTTTTCATGTGAATAATTTTTGTTGACCAATAGCGAAATAGTATCGAAATTTAAATGACAACTTTCAATAAGTACTGCTGTAATGAATTATTTTTTATCATAATCGAAGTAATACTTGGTTCCATTTTTATTTAAGTTACACCGAAATTTAGTGAAATAAAACAGATCGATTCATGATTTTAATCAGTTGGATCCACAACTGATTTAGATAATTTTGCAGAAGGTAACTTTAACCTAAAAATATTATATGAAGTAGGGTTGATATAAATTCAATTATAAAAATTGCAATTGACGTTTCAAAAATCGAATAAGTATAAAGCATAAATAACTTCCAGGTGAAATTTATAGACTACTACAAAATCTTGGGATTGGACAAAAGCGCCAGTCAAAGCGAAATAAAAAAGGCCTATCGGAAATTGGCCAGAAAACATCATCCAGATGTTAACCCCAATGACAAGGAGGCCGAAAAAAAGTTTAAGGAAATCAATGAAGCCAATGAGGTACTTAGCGATCCGGAAAAACGAAAAAAATACGACAAATACGGAAAGGATTGGGAGCATGCGGAAGAGTTTGAAAAAGCTAGGGCGTCCCAACAATCAGCCTACGGAAGTGGCGGTCAAAGCTATTCGCAAAGCTATGGAGAACATGATTTCTCTGACTTTTTCGAATCCATGTTTGGGGGTTCCGGTGGCTTTTCAGGAAGGGGAAGGGCCCGTTTTAGGGGCCAGGATCTAAATGCCGAGTTAAAATTGCACCTTAGGGATGTATTTACTACACACAAACAAACCCTTAATGTGAACGGTAAAAATATCAGAATTACAGTTCCTGCCGGAATTGAGAATGGGCAAACCATAAAAATTAGCGGTCATGGAGGTCCGGGCCATCAGGGAGGTCCTAAGGGCGACCTTTATATTACCTTTGGCATCATAAACGACACGGCCTTTAGAAGGGATGGCAACAACCTATACACTACTGTAAACCTGGACTTATATACAGCCCTTTTAGGCGGTGAAATAATGGTGAATACGTTTGACGGACAGGTGAAATTAAAGGTTAAACCAGAAACGCAGAACGGCACCAAAGTTAAATTAAAAGGCAAGGGCTTCCCTGTATACAAAAAACAGGACGTTTATGGGGATCTATATATTACCTACAACCTTGTTACCCCTACCAATTTAACGGCAAAAGAAAAAGAACTTTTTAAGGAATTGGCTAACCTGAGAAAATAATTTTATATATGAAAAGAGAAACCTTTACTAGGGTGCTGAACCAACACATTCATGAAATTTAATACTTATGGAACAGGAATATATACTGATTACCGATTTTTGCATGAGTTACAATATAGAAACCCATTTCGTGATGGAGCTTTATGAGTACGGACTGGTAGATGTCGTAGTTAAAGAAGATACACATTATCTTCCCATTCAGCAATTACCAAAAGCGGAAAAAATACTTAGACTCCATTCCGATCTAGACATCAACTTGGAAGGCATAGCGGTTATTACCCGACTACTAAAAAGGATGGAGAAAATGCAAAATGAAATTACCCAACTCAAAAATAAATTGGATCTATACAGATAGGGTTAATGGGCCAAAGGAGTTGTAATTACACCTTGAAATAGAAAAGATATTTGGACGCTACAAAGGTTTGTATATCCGCTATTCATTTTTAGTGTAATTATTAATGGAACAACACTATAGTTACCAAAACTGATTTATATCATTTTGGATATGGTCCTGGATGCCTAATTTCGTCTCGATTAATTTAAAACCTTGATCCCATGACGACACTGCTTAAAGTTGAACAGCTTATTTCCGAAGACAGCAAAAACATTATTTCCAGAAACCTAAGTCGGATTTTAGATTTAAAAATATTGGATATTGATGTTATCAATAAGACCATATCACTGGTCTACAACAACCCCTTTGTATTGGACAAGGCAAAAAAGGAATTGGGCCGAGTAGGTTATTCCCTTCAAACCCAAGACTCTCTCTAATCTCCATTGAAACTGTTCCCCCATGGAGATTTACACCATTTTCAAATATTATAATTTACTTTATTCAACCTAGTTGACTAAAGTGTTCATTGGATAAAGACTTCATTGTTTCGGCCGCCTGTTCCGCCGTAATATCGCGTTGTGGATTGGCAAACATTTCATAACCTACCATAAACTTTTTTACAGTTGCCGAACGCAATAAGGGTGGGTAAAATGACATATGGAAATGCCATTCCGGATGGTCCTTGCCATCTGTAGGTGCCTGATGTATTCCTGCAGAATATGGAAAGGAAGTGTTAAATATATTATCGTACTTAATAGTAAGCTGTTTTAGGATCTCTGCGTAGGATATCTTTTCGGACTCGGATAGTAAACCGATATGTGCCAATTTTTTTTTGGGAAGGATCATTGTCTCATAAGGCCATACTGCCCAGTACGGAATAAGCGCTACAAAATGCTCGTTTTCGACTATAACGCGCTCATCCAACTGTAATTCCTGTTCCAAATAATCCTCCAAAATACTTCTACCATGCTTTTCCCAATAAGTCTGCAGATTTCCTATTTTCTTATGTACTTCCTGTGGAATTTTATTCTGTGCCCAAATTTGTCCATGCGGGTGAGGGTTGCTACACCCCATTATGCCTCCTTTATTTTCAAAAATCTGAACGTGATTAATGCCGTCTACAGCCCCCAATTCCTTATACTCCTTTTGCCAAAGAGAGATTACGTCCGCAATTTCCGAAACGGACATTAAGGGTAAAGTAAGGGAGTGATTGGGCGAAAAGCAAACTACCTTACAGATACCTGATTCGGATTCGGCGTACAACAGGCCATTTTTATAGGACTCTTCCTTTACATTGGGCAATAGGGCCGAAAAATCGTTGACAAAGGAATATGGTTTTTCGTAACTGGGATTGAACTCCCCTCCCATTCTTTCGTTAGTAGGGCAAAGATAACATGAAGGGTCATAAACCGGCAGATCAGTAGTAGCACTTTTTTCGGTCTTTCCCTGCCATGGCCTTTTGGTCCTATGGGGAGAAACCAAAATCCATTCTCCTGTTAAAATATTTAACCTTCTATGGGGATTGTCATTAAAACTATTTGTCATTACGCTTAATTTTGAATGTAAGTTCCGGCACTAGGTTGTACCTCAAACGCCTCCAATTCAATATTGAAAGCCTCTTTATATGCACTCGTGGCTTCCTTCACAAACGCCTCCACCTTGTCTTTATGGACAATATTCAAGGTACAACCTCCGAATCCACCACCGGTTTGCCTAGCCCCTAACACAGCATCATACTGCTTTGAAAAATCAACCAAAAAATCAGACTCCGGACAGCTTACTTCGTATAATTTGCTGATCCCTTCATGTGCCTCATATAGTAAGGCTCCAAAAACTTTTAAATCATTGGCCTTTAAAGCATTGGCAGTCTGTAACACCCTATCGTTTTCACTAACAATAAAACTGCATCTTTTAAAAAGTGTTGCATCCATTGTCTGCTTAAATTCTTGAATCATAGTAGCTGTTACATCCCTTAACGACCTTACTTCCGGATATTGTTTCTGAATGATGGCTACACCTTCCTCACACTCCCGCTTCCTAGTATTATACTCGCTGGAGGCCAAGTTATGCGACACTTTTGTATTCAGCATGATCATCTTATACGGGTCTATTTTTATGGGGATTTGCTGATGTTCCAGTGTCTTGCAATCCAACAAAATAACGTGTCCCTTTTCACTCATTACAGAAGCAAATTGATCCATGATTCCACATTGGGTTCCTACAAAGGTATGCTCCGCCTTTTGCGAAAGTTGCACAATATCCATTTTGGAAAGTCCTAGATCAAACAGTTCATTGAGTCCAAATGCCAATCCACATTCCAAAGCAGCAGAAGAACTAAGACCCGAACCCATTGGCAATTTACTTTCAATAGTACAGTCGAACCCTCTCAACTTATCCGTTCTCAACAAAATTTCATTTAATACGCCCAATATGTAATTTTCCCATTCCACATTGCTCCTTGCAATATTATCCAATTGAAGGGTGAACCCGGTATTGTAACCCAAACTATAAAGGTTACATTCCTTATCCGAATTGTTCCTAATGAATTTAAAAGTAATTTTTTTCTCTATGGCCGTAGGCAATACATAGCCAAGATTATAATCTGTGTGCTCCCCTATCAGATTGATCCTTCCAGGGGATTCAACGACTAAATCAGGGGTGAAATTTTCAGGAAACGGCATAGACTTTAAGTGTATTAGGCCGCAAATATAAAAAAATATCTGTTATAAACGTATAATTTACATTTATAATAAATGAGTATAAAGCAAAACCTATCAACACAAAAAATCCCCTAGGCAACGCCAAAGGGGATTTAAAATCTTCAAAATAATAAAAACTGTTATTCTTCTTTTGTAAGCATATCTACTGTAGCTACTGTCCTAAATCCCAAATGCTCCAAGGAAGAATCCAAGCTGGAAGCCATCCTGGAGGAAATCCTATAACTGGCACAATAAGAAGCATTGCAAAGAAAGGATCCTCCCCTCATAACCTTTTCCTTGGCATAGGGCATATTTGGATTATATGGAGTGGCTGCTCCTTGGGGATTTACCACAGGACCATTCAAGGCTCCCAATTCCTTATAGTAATTGGTATTGTACCAATCGCTGGTCCATTCCCATACATTACCGGCCATATCGTATAGGCCAAAATCATTGGGAGGATAGGATTTAACTTTGGCGCGCTGTTCATAACCATCGGCCTTGCTATTGGTTACCGGAAATTCCCCTTCCCAGGTATTTGCCATTTGGGACAAATTGGAGTCCTCATCGCCCCAGAAATAGATACTTTCGGTTTTATTACCTCTGGCAGCCCTTTCCCACTCAGCCTCGGTAGGCAATCTTCTACCGGCCCATTCACAATAGGCCAGAGCATCCTCGTAGGCCACTTGTACCACAGGTTCATTATCCTTTCCTTTAATGCTGCTTCCCGGTCCGTTGGGTTGTTTCCAATTGGCCCCTATGGTCCAGTTCCACCATTGTGAAAAATCGTATAGGTTGGGCACAGAAGTTTTAGTTTTTTTGAAGGTCAAAGAGCCCGGTTGTAAAATAGAATCATGGGGTTTGGGTGTACCCTCTGGAACCTGGGTTTTCATTTCCTCCCAATCTATTGCCCGCTCGGCCACAGTAACATAACCTGTTTCCTTAACAAATATTGCGAATTGGGCATTGGTCACCTCCGTAACATCCATGAAAAACCCATTTACTTTTACCATGTGCGCAGGCTTTTCATGGTCCATTGCCATTTTATCTTGGGGTACGGCACCTTGGATAAACTCACCCCCGGGAATCCATACCATGCCATCCGGTGCTTTTATATTTTCCGGTTTTTCTATCAAAATAGGAGTTGTGTCGACTACCGATTCCGCAACAACAGTCATTGGGGCACTACTTTCAACCTTATCGACCGACTTCTTATCCTCCTTACATTGTACCATCAAAGCCAGTATTAAAAAGACACCTAAAACATTAATTTTTTGCATTCTATAGTTTTTAATCCTTACAAATGTAAAGAACCAAAATGATTCTAATCCCCTTGCGGAATAAATTTCATGTCATAAGGTGTTGAACCCACTTTCATAATGGCATTAAATATATACTGGCAAACCTGTTTTTGACCCTCAAAGTTAATCAGGTCAACCGTATCCTCAGGGGTATGGTATTGTGGATGCCCACCTGTATGGATTCCTAGTACGGAAATATTTTTTTTATAAAAGGAAACATGATCCGATCCTCCTACAGAGCCGGCATGTACTACTGGCGACAAGCCCAATGGAGGCCCCAAATCCTTCATTAACTCTTCTCCCCCTGGAAAGGTTCCGGCTCCGCCCATATAAACCTGCTTGGCATCGTTTAACCTGCCCACCATATCCATATTGATCATTAATTTAATCTGTAATAATGGTACAACAGGATTGTCCACAAAATATTTGCTGCCCAATAGTCCCTGTTCTTCTGCTCCAAAAGCGACCAACAAAACACTTCTTTTTAACTCGGTCTTGTGGGCCATTAGCATCTCCCCTATTTCCAATAGAGCTGAAGTCCCGCTGGCGTTATCATCTGCACCATGGTGTATCCCAATTTTATCGGACTTTGATGACGGTCCGCCCCCCATGCCCAAATGGTCATAATGGGCACCCAATACAATATATTCATTCTTCAATAATGGATCGTTACCTTCTATAAGGCCTATAACATTCCATGTCTCAACGGCATTTTTGGGCAACTCCACTTTCTTCACCCTTAATTGGGCCAAAAACGGCTGCTTATAGGATTTCATAATAGGAGCTATCCCCGACTTTTTAAAATCCTTTGTTATATACCTAACAATCTTTTTGTTGATTTTTCCCCCGGGATATCTCCCCGAATTTTTATCCGATGTCAAGAATAAAATATGGTCTTTTAATTCCTTTTCCGTAATTTCTTCTTGGGCCATTGAAAAATTCACCCATAATGCAACTATAAGTAAAATGATGTAAAATCCCCTTTTGTAAAAATCCTTAAACATAAAACACTAAATTATTTAAGCAGGTATAAATATTAGTAGCCAGTAGCCAAATTAACTCATTTCTAAATTATCAAATTGATTCATTGGTACATTGGTACATTTCCCCATTGAACAATTAACCCATTTCCAAATTATCAAATTAACACATTGGTACATTGGTGCATTTCCCCAAGATGTGATTTCGACTCCGCTCAATCACCAAAATAAGGCAGGAAAATGAGCAGTAGCCAGTAGCCAGTAGCCAGTAGCCAGTAGCCAGTAGCCAGTAGCCAGTAGCCAGTAGCCAGTAGCCAAATAAATTCATTTTCAAATTATCAAATTGATTTATTGGTACATTGGTACATTTCCCCATTGAACAATTAACCCATTTCCAAATTATCAAATTAACACATTGGTACATTGATGCATTTCCCCAAGATGTGATTTCGACTCCGCTCAATCACCAAAATAAGGCAGGAAAATGAGCAGTAGCCAGTAGCCAGTAGCCAGTAGCCAGTAGCCAGTAGCCAGTAGCCAGTAGCCAGTAGCCAAATAAATTCATTTTCAAATTATCAAATTGATTTATTGGTACATTGGTACATTTCCCCATTGAACAATTAACCCATTTCCAAATCATTAAATCATCGAATTATCAAATCATCAAATTACTACTTTAAATTAGGGATCTTAAACTTTTCAATGCTGGGTTCGGTATGCTGGCTTTCCAGAATTTTGGCTGCCTTTTCTAGTATTTCCGGATGTTGATCCGCCACATTTGTTGTTTCCTTTATATCTGTCCTAAGGTTATACAATTCCAAGGTAGGCTCATTTTTTTTGTCCTTAAGATGGGTTTTTACGACCTTCCAATCGCCCATTCTAATGGCCAACTGTCCCCCATATTCCGGAAACTCCCAATAAAGGAAATCGTGCTCCTTTTGATTTTCCTGAGAAAGCAAAGTGGGTAAAAAACTCACCCCATCCGTATAGCTTGGTTTTTCATAACCCGCAACATCGGCCAAAGTGGCCATAACATCATAATGTGCAGAAATGTGATCCGTTTTACTGGCCGCTTTTATTTGTCCGGGCCAAGTTGCAACCATAGGTACCCTAATTCCCCCTTCATAAACAAAGCCTTTTCCTCTTCCGTACTCACTTCTAAAAGGTTTTGCACTATCAAACCAAGGCGAGTCGGTTCCACCATTAAAAGTGGGACCATTGTCTGAAGTAAATATAATAAGTGTATTGTCATATAGTCCGTCCTCCTTTAACTTGGCCACTAGTTTTCCTATATTCTCATCCAGGTAAGAAACCATGGCAGCGTAACCAGCTCGGGGGTTTTGGTGTGGAAAATAGCCTCTTTCCCCTAAATATGGCTCTTCATCCCCAAACTTTTCAATATAATAATCCACCCATTTTTGTGGAGCTTGAATGGCCGCATGCGGTATTGGGGTTGCCCAATAAATAAAAAAGGGGTTCTCCTTATTTCTATCTACAAAACCTTTTAGTTCATTAAACATAAGATCGGGTGCGTAATCATTTAAGGTATAGGCCGCATAACTCTTGGGATCGTTGATATCTGCTCCTTTGGTCAATTTGGTATTTGGGGCAATGGTATCGTTATCTAAATGAACCCTATTTTCATTCTTGTACAAATGCAATGGATAATAGGTGTGGGCCTGTCGCTGACAATTATATCCATAAAAGAAATCGAAGCCCATTTTTGTAGGAATGGAATTAGTATGGGGTGCGCCCAATCCCCATTTACCGAACATGGCCGTACCATATCCCACTTCCTTTAACTTTTTAGCTATGGTAATGGTGCTATCCGGCATAGGACGCTGTCCCTCCAAAACAGAATCTTTGGCCATGGCCCTATAATTCCATACCTCCCCACGTTCTCCCCATTCCTCATTACCACGAATATGGGCTCGCCCGGAATGGGTACCAGTCAGCAACATATAACGTGCAGGGGCACAAACCGGTGCACTGGTATAATGCTGGGTAAACAACATCCCTTCCTTTGCTAGGGCATCAATATTGGGGGTCTCAATTTTTTCCTGACCATAGGCACCCAATTCGGCATAACCAAGATCATCGGCCAAAATGTAAATTATATTTGGTTTTCGGGATTCCTCGGAAAGAACTTCCTTTTTACTTTCCCCCTTACAGGATAATAGGGCTAATGGTATTAGGATTAAATAAGTTATTTTTTTCATTATTAATTTATTTCTGGTTTTTAGTTTCTGATTTCTTTGTAATTAATTCTACTCGGGACAACCAACTTCGTAGATCTTTTTTTAATCGGTCACTTCTGAAATATTTCCAATTAACACATTTCCAAATTGATGAATTATTATTGTATTGGTTTCTCCAATAGCGAAAAATCTATCACTGGTGCCACTCCGTTTGCTATCCTTTCATGGAAGGTATCAATAGTGGTCATTTCATTAATAAATCCACAATTCTTCATAAAAAATTTGTTTCCAACGGCCCCTCCGGCGTAATCTTCCCTAGAACCTTTCCTTGCGGTGGCGTCTGCCGTAAATTTAGCCTTGGTAAGTTCATGCCACTGCCCTGCAGTATCCATGATCCATTGGTTGGTATATTCTCCCATTCTGGAAATATGGCCTACTTCTGTCCTAAAGTTTTCTAGAAAGGAATGTGGTCTTTTTAAATAGGTAGAGGTATGTGGTCTTCTAAAACTGGCGATTAAATTCCATTTATCCGTTTCCGAGTCATAGAAATAGGCGGTATAATCCGTGGAATTATTTACAGAAGGCTCACCCTTCAATAAGAATTTGTAGGTGTTGCCCGCCTTCCAATTGAATACCTTATAACTTTGTCCTCCAGAGCCTTCATTGCCAAATTCACCAGTGGTTACCCCTTCTCCTTTGCCTAACAAAATTATTCTGTATTCTTCAGGAATACTTTTTGGGTCCTGGGTTTCAAACGGACTCCAGACCGAAAACAGGATTCTCCTCTCTGTCTCCGAATTTACCTGCATTCCAAAATATCCCTCTCCGAAGCCGTTGGCCATGTAATAGGATCCAATAATATCCTCTTTTTCAGGGACCGTTATTTCATTATAAAACCAAAGAATATCCGTGTTTTCGGGAGTAGTGTAACTTAAATGTACAGATGGCCCCCTTCTACCCCAGTAAAAGTCTTCTTTTACGTAAGTAAGCTTCCCATTGGCCGCCTGGCCGCCAATAAGCACCTCATTGACATCGGCAAAATTATTGGCCGATTTTTCCATTCCCTGAAGTTCCACATAGTGATAACCAGGTGTGGAAAGCTTAAACACGCCTATGTCCAAGGTTTCCAAATCCTGGTTGGAAACTTGGATCTCTTTGGTGGTTCCGTCCAAGGAAACCCTGAGTTTGGAAGTACCTTCGCTCACTTTAAGATTTAGGCCAACATTCAATTGCCCTACTTGGTCGGTTTTAAAATAGGTTCTTATAACCGTATTGGTATCATTCCAGTTCCTTATTCCCTCATCAGAAATAAGATGGCGATTATCCCTCACTTCATTTACCACCCAGCTATTGCCTCCCGGCTTTATACTATCGGTCAAGCTTAATTTTTCCAAAGATGTATCTTTTGCATTATCTTGCTTGGACAAAGTTGTACAGGAGCCTACCATGAGTAATAGGCTTAGTCCTACTGAATTTATACATCCTTTACTGCTTGGCATAGAGCTAGTCCTAACCATTTTAAAAAACTTGGAGCCAACGTTGGTTATTGCCATCTTTTTGATCTTTGTAACTCTTATCGTTATTTTTAATTTTTTTATCCTACTCGCTTTAATTTAAATCCCTCAAATATGATCTACTTTGCCCTTCAACTTTCTCGGGCTCTTGCCAAACTCTTTTTTAAAGCATTTTGAAAAATATTTGGGATCGTTAAAACCCACCAAGAACGCTGCCTCGGATACGGAATAATTACAGTCGCTAATTAAAACAGCTGCCTTTTTTAGACGCATAGTCCTAACAAAATCCACTATTTTCTTCCCCGTTAACCCCTGAAATTTTCTATAAATAGCAGAATAGCTCATATTTAGATCCTGAGCCAGATCTTCGGTCTTAAAATCTGGATTGCTAATCTGATTTTCCACAAGACGTACCAGGTTTTCAAGAAAAACTTCATCCTGGGACCTACTTCCTCCATTTTGAGGCGTAGTTATCAAGTCGTTCTTATATTTCATAATCAACCGATCGCTAAGGGTAATGATATTATTTACCTTTAGAACCAGTTCATTAATATTAAAGGGTTTGTTTATGTATTCGACCGCCCCTGCACGTAATCCCAAAATTTTATTTTTTGCTGCTTTCTTGGCGGTAAGAAGTATAATCGGGATATGTGTCGTAAGCTCGTTTTTTTGAAGCATTTTACTCATTTCAATACCATCCAATTTTGGCATCATAATATCGCTAATGATCAGGTCAGGGTTATGCTCCAAGGCCAAGGCATAACCTTCTTCCCCATTTTCTGCCAAGAGAACATTATAGTAATCATTAAAAATATCTTTCAGGGATATTTGTAGTTCATAATTATCCTCTACTACCAATATGGTCTTCCCCAGTTTAGCTGAACTTGTACCTATAATCTCCTCCTTCAATTCGTATTCAACCTCCTCAACCTCCATAATAGCCTCTTCCAAGGTAAGCTCCTTTTCTACACTTTCATTCTTATTTTTATCAATAGGAAAGCTTACACTAAAACAAGTTCCCTTAACCGGGTCCGATTTCACATCGATCTTACCATGGTGCAGATCTACCAGTTCTTTGGTAAGGGCCAAGCCGATTCCTGTTCCCATTTTTTGCTTCCCTGAATCTGCCTGATAAAACAATTGAAAAATATGCTCCAGCTCTTCCTTTGGAATTCCTGGCCCTGAATCGGTTATAGATATTTTTACATTTCTCTCCCAATCCTCAATTATGGCATCCAAGATTATGTACCCCCCCTTAGGGGTAAACTTAAATGCATTGGACAATAAATTAAAAAAGATATGTTCTATTTTATCCTTATCGTACCACATTTTTAACTTAACGTCGGGATAACTACATTTAAAATGAATACCTTTAAATTTGGCCTGTTCCATAAACGATTCCGTAATCGCTTTCAGATCATCGGTTAGATTATTTTCGGAAGGTCTAAGGACTAACCTTTCCAGTTCCTTGTCTCTAAGTGAAGTGAGCTCAAAAACAATTCTTGACAAACGATTGGCATTATTGGATATTGAGCGGAGTCTTTGTTGCAACAGCAAATTACCGCTCTTCAAAGCCCGATCCAGCATATTTTCCAAGGGAATCAAAATCAAGGTCAAAGGGGTTTGGATTTCATGGGACATCTTGGCAAAGAAATCCATTTTTAGGGCATAAAGCTCCCTTTCATGTCGATGTTTTAGCTGATCGGCAATAACTTTATTTCTTAGTCTTATCCAAATAACAATTCCATATATCAATCCAAACGCCAGTAGTACATAGAACATTTTGGCCAAAGGAGTTTTCCAAAATGGTTGTAATATATGGATCGTAACCGATTTGGGTTCGATGTCCCATTGGCCGTTCCCTGAACTGGCCTTGACTTCAAAAATATATTGTCCAGGAGGAATGTTAGTGTAGGTAGCCAAACGTTCCTGATCTGTAACTATCCATTTATCATTAAAACCTTTAAGCCTATAGGCATAATTAAAATTAGGAAAAAGTACATTATCAAGGGCCAAAAAACGAAAGGCAAAAGAGGATTGGTCATAATTCAATTCCAAATGCTTCAACTTCTCAACCCCCTCGGTAATTTGTTTCGGAATAACTGAAATAGCCGGCTGATTTAAAATATCTATATCCTCTATTAATATTTTAACTCCCGTACTATCTTTTTGTAGTTGCTCTGGAAAAAAGTAATTTACCCCATTTAAACCTCCAAAATACAAATTCCCATTGTCATCCTTATGGACACTCCGTTGCATAAAGGTATTGTCTTGAATACCATCACTTTGTTGAAATACAGTAGTTGTGGAATCTTTCAAATTGTATTTCCAAATACCATTGGTTGATGCCAACCAGACATTTTCTTCATTATCAAGAACAACAGACCTAAATATAGTATTATCATAAGTCCCATTCATTTTTACCCTATGAAACTCCTGATCGGCAATATTAAATTGGGTAAGATCGCCATTTACCAAGACCATCCAAATAGTATCATCCCTATCGGCTGACATGGACCAAATATCATATTTCTTATTTGTAATATGTTCGTTCTCAAGGTCAGTAAACCTTGTAAATTGAGATTCTGTTATATTTTCCATATTTTCATCGAACCTAAATAACCCACCACGATTGTAGGCTAGCCATATTGTCCCTAGAGAGTCTTCCACGACCGATTGTGAAATTGGCCCGACCAAACCTGATGTTCCATTTTCAAAATAGGCCAACATTGTATCTCTCCCTGAAAATAAATAAATTCCCAAGTCGGTAGTTACCCACAATCGGTCTTTAGAATCTTTGAAAATAAATCGAACGTCGGAAACCTCGTTCTTTTTTGAATTCCTTAGACGAATTTTGGAAAAACTATTTGAACGTGGATTAAAAAGAATTAATCCATTTTGATAGGTTCCTATCCATATATTTCCTTCTCTATCCTGATTAATGGAATGAATGTAATATCCCTTATTACTGTCTGAATTTTCGAAAAATTGCTCTTCTGCCCCGTTAGGGCTTATTTTGGTTATACCTTCGCCATCAGTACCAATCCATAATGTTCCATCTTTTGCCCTAAAGGAAGACAGAACCCTAGTTGGCTTTTCGTTAATTGAACCGGAATGGTAATTAACATGCTTATTCTTATTCCTTAAAATATTTAGATCTCCGTAATTGGTGACCACCCATAGATTATTATTTAGATCCTCATTTATATCCAATACTGTATTGCTACTAAGGGAGAAACGATTTAGTATATTATTTTTCAAAATACTTATACTACCATCATCCGGGTCAATTTTGTAAAGACCATTACCATCTGTGCCCATCCAAATATTCCCCAGATAATCCTTATATATTATCTTAAAAACTTCATACAATTTTGACTTGGATTCTTTATCGAAAATTTGATTTTCCACGAAGGATTTTTTCTGAAAATCATAAACATGCAATCCAAAACTTGGATAGGACGAGGCTATCCAAAGCCTATCCATATTATCCATCGTTAAAAAAAAATTGGCAGGTAAGTTATAATTATAGGGGAAATCGATGGTATCCAACTTCCTCTTGTTTACTGAATATGTATAAATTGGCCCACGGTAGGTACTTAAAATTAATTCATCAGATTTTCTAACAATCATGGAATTGATCACTGATCCGTCCGGGGCTATATTAGGTATGGTCGTAATACTGTCAATTGCAACTTTGGTATGGTTGTAAGAAAGTATTAAACCCTTCAGTGTTGCTAAAAAAAGCTTGTTTCCATTACTTTTTGCTGTATAGACCCTATGCCGTTTTTGAAAACCCTCTATCCTCGTGTCTATAGAAGAAAATTTACCGTTTTTCTCTAAAAAAGATAACTGACCATTTACGGACAATGCCCAAATTGTACCCTGACCAACCTTAAAAATACTTTTAACCTGGTCCGAACCAATTTTATCACCAAAAATTTGATCAGAGGGAATAAACTTAAAATTGTACCCATCATATTTTGAAATACCATTAACATGGGCCAACCACATAAAACCAAGACTATCCTGTACGGTATGGGTCACTTTTATTCCTTGGTTTTCTAGTTTAAAAGGTAGATGCACAAAATTGGTAGGATTTTGACCATAACAAAGTGAACAAAAAACCAGCGCCAAAATTAGCACATCAATTTTTCCATTCTTTATAAATCGCCTATTCAACAAATGCATTTAACTCATTATTAAACCGTCATTTAACTGCCCAACAAATATACCCAATATTAAACCTAACCTTAAGGAGACATATTCCTCAAAAAGGTGGAAAAAAACTTCAAATATCCGAATTATCCGAAAATTTACCCCTAGAACGCCAAAAAAGAACACCTAAATAATTAACACAATATTAATATTTGCTAAAAATTAACAACAAGTACCATTATTAAGGAAATATGAACCAAAGAAGAATTTTTATTAAGAAAACAGCCATATCCGGAGCAGGTATTGCGCTGTTACCAAATCTTAGCTTGGGAAATAGTCTGACCAAGAACGCACAAAAATTAAGGGTTGGTGTCATTGGTGTTGGACTTAGGGGAACAAATCACTTGGACAACCTACTAAAGAGAACGGATGTTTTGGTCACCGCCATATGCGACATAGACCAAAACAGAATTGATATTGCTCAGGATCATATTGTAAAAGCTGGCCAAAAAAAGGCCAAGACTTTTGGAAAAAATGAGCAGGATTACAAAAACCTGTTGGCATTGAAAGAAATTGATGCAGTGGTCATTGCCACTCCTTGGTTATGGCATACCAAGATGGCGGTAGATTCCATGAAGGCAGGGAAATATACCGGCCTTGAAGTATCGGCTGCCAATACGCTTGAAGAATGTTGGGACTTGGTGAATACACATGAAGAAACTGGTTCCCACCTAATGATTTTGGAAAATGTTAATTATAGAAGGGATGTTCTTGCCGTATTAAATATGGTTAAACAGAATGTCTTTGGAGAACTATTGCATTTCAGATGTGGGTATCAGCACGATCTGCGCGGGGTAAAATTCAATGACGGTAAAACGGCCTACGGAAAAGGTGCCGAATTTGGCGCCAAGGGTATCTCCGAATCGGCCTGGAGGACACAGCACTCTTTATTGAGAAATGCAGATGTCTATCCAACCCATGGCCTTGGACCTATAGCTGTTATGGCAGATATAAACAGGGGCAATCGTTTTCTATCACTTACCTCACATGCCACCAAAGGTGTTGGTCTGCATAAATACATTGTAGATACTGCAGGTGAAAATCATCCCAATGCCAAATTAAAATTTAAGCAGGGAGATATCATTACCTCTACTATAGAAACCTCCAACGGGGAGACCATCATAGTTACCCATAATGTAAACAATCCCCACCCCTACTCCCTAGGATTTAAAGTTCAGGGAGCCCAAGGACTTACCGACTTCGACTACCATACCCAACGAATCCATATTGAAGGTACCACCGAGGGACATGGATGGGAAAATATGGATTCCTGGTTCGAAAAATATGATCATCCGCTATGGAAAAAATTCGGAAGCAGTGCAACGGAAGCTGGTCATGGGGGTATAGATTTTTATGTAATGAATGCCTTTATAGAGTCGGCCAAAGAAAATACTGCCCCACCTATGGATGCCTATGACGCTGCGGCCTGGAGTGCGGTTACACCGCTTTCAGAACTATCTATAGAAAACAATGGGGAACCACAGGATTTTCCGGATTTCACAAGGGGGGCTTGGATAAAAAGAAAGCCCTATAACTGGATAAAAGGCACTTATTAACGTGAGTTCGACATAAAAATATTATCAATACATTGATTTAATGTAAGTTATAATAAATGCTACGGTCCCCTCGAGCGGAGTCGAGAGGTTATTTTACTGTAATGTATTTACAATGAGGTCTCGACTCCGCTCGACCAGACAGATGTCATATAAACAACTGATTTTAAATAAAATACATATCGAACTAACGTTTATTAAGATTTAAATATTGAATTACCTATTGAGTTGTTTGAGTTAGTTGTTTTTCATAACCCATTTCATGAAAATGGAATGGGTTTAAAAAAAATGTCGATACAATAGCAATAGTAAAACAGAAAAAGAATGTGAACAGAAGCCTGTAAAAAACTTGGCTCGAAAAGAATTTTTCAAACATTAACATCAACCGATTATTAATTTAAACTAGATCAATGAAAAAACTAATTACAAAAGGATTCTTCCTACTCATGTTGTTCCTCAGTTGTGCAATACAAGCTCAGGAAATGGAAGTTAAAGGAATGGTGACAGATTTGGCAGAAGTTCCCTTATCAGGGGCTTCAATTACGATAAAAGGTACTTCCAAGGGAGTCGTAGCGGATTTTGACGGTAACTACAGTATCAATACGTCCAAAGGGGATGTATTGATATTTTCCTATCTCGGGTACCTATCCCAAGAAATCCAGGTAAATGACAATAGTACCATAAATGCCAAACTAGAAGAAGATGCTGCTTTATTGGAAGAAGTCGTCGTTGTAGGTTTTGGGATACAAAAAAAGGCTAATGTAACGGGAGCCACAGGTTCCGTAGATATGGAGGATATTTTAGCGAACCGTCCTATAACAAACCCCATTGAGGCCATACAGGGAACTATTCCTGGATTACAGATAACCACTAATTCAGGACAACCTGGAGCCTCTGGTTTGGGCATCAATATTAGGGGAACAACTTCCATTAACGGAGGTAGTCCATTAATTCTTATGAACAATGTACCAGTATCCGTAGATGATATCAACCCTCAGGATGTACAATCCATTACCGTCTTAAAAGATGCCTCGGCAACTTCTATTTATGGAGCTAGGGCCGCATTTGGTGTAATTTTAATTACTACTAAAACTCCGGCTACCGACCAGCCCATTAAATTCAATTATTCTTCTACCTTTAGTTTCTTATACCCAGAGGATATCCCTGACAAAGCCTCCACCTATTCATTTATAAATGCTATCAACGACTGGGGTACCAATCCATTTTGGACAGGTCAAGATATTCCTGCTTGGGTAGGCTTTTTGGATGAGTACCAGGAAGATCCATCTTCATATCCCCTTGGATATGCGGAATTTAATGGGTTGCGTTATCCATTGGCGGATACCGATTTGATAGGGGAATGGATAAACGATCTTGGATTTACCCAAATACATAATTTTGATTTTAGCGGGGGAGGCGAAAAAACAAGCTATAGAATTTCTGCTGGTTTCAGTGACGAGGATGGCATTATTATAACAAGGAATGATAGCTTTAAAAAATATAATGTAAACGCTTCGTTAACAAGTAAACTTACCTCCAAATTAACGTCCACGACCAATATCATTTACAGGAATAGTACTAGGAGAACACCGCTGGGAAGCTACAGTAATTCAATAAGTTTCAACCCTTATACCCCTGCCAGGGGCAACCACATCTTCGAAGATGGCACGGAGGTACCATATGACACCCCGGCCAATCGAGAATTACTAAAAGTTGCTCCTAAAATTCTCAACGACAATATTAGGTTCTTCCAAAAACTGGATTTCAATTTGGCCAAAGGTCTTAACCTGATCGGAGAATATACTTTTGAGAAAAAAAACCTAACCAGAACAACTAGTGACAATCAAATCTTGACCGTTAATCCAGAAAGGTTTGTTTTAAACGCTGTAGATCCTGTGAACACTTTTTTCCGAAAAGAAAATACCCAGACCAATTACAATGCGTTAAATTTTTACGGTAAATATGATAAGGGTATAGGTAAGCACAACTTTAGTATTCTAGCCGGAGTAAACAGTGAAGAAAATAGCTTTGAATCATTTGATGCCCAAAGAAACAATCTTATCAATGTTGACCTCCCATCCCTGTCAGGTGCAACAGGTGCTCAAACGACGGATGACTCCTATGGAGAATGGTCGGTATTGGGTTATTTCGGAAGGCTCAACTATAACTTCGCTGAGAAGTACTTTTTGGAAGTGAGCGGCAGATATGATGGCTCCTCCCGTTTTCCTGAGGGTAACAGATTTGGCTTCTTTCCTTCCTTTTCCGGAGGTTGGCACTTGGGCCGGGAATCTTTTATGAAGTCTATTGGATTTTTATCCAGCCTAAAACTGAGAGGCTCTTGGGGAGAAATAGGAAACCAAAACACCCCCTCACTATATCCTGCAGTTCCTGGGCTTGGTATAACCGACTATGGGGATACAGGGACAATAAACTGGCTGAACGAAGAAACGGGTACTCGTTATTCAACTTTACTACTTCCCAATTTGGTTAGTTCTACTTTTACTTGGGAAACGGTTCAAACTCTAAATCTTGGGTTCGATGCTGCATTTTTTAAGAACAGACTTTCTACCTCCTTTGATTGGTTCAACAGAAAAACTTTGGATATGTTGGCTCCTGGCTCAGAACTTCCAGGAATTTTAGGAGCCGCGGCACCTTTGGAAAACGTGGCGGATCTGGAGTCCCAAGGATGGGAATTAGGTATTTCATGGAACGATAAAATAGGGGAGTTTAGCTATAATATAGGGGCTACTCTTTATGATTATAATTCCAAAATTACCAAATTTGACAATCCTGCGGGCCTTTTGAGCCAATATTATGTTGGCCAAGAGTTGGGAGAAATTTGGGGCTATACCACGGATGGTTACTACACCGTTGACGATTTTGAGCCTGGTACACTTAACGAAGACCCCAATAGTCCAAATTATTTGACCGGTGGCACCTTAAAAGCTGGAATCCCATATTGGGAAGGACGTACACAAAATCCTGGGGATATCAAATATATCGATCAAGATGGAGATGGAATAATCACTGATGGGAATAACACCCTGGAAGATTCTGGAGATAGAACCATTATTGGCAATTCTACCCGAAATTATCAATATGGGTTTTTTGGTAATTTTAAATATAAAAATTTCGACTTTTCGTTTCTGGCCAACGGCGTTGGAAAACGGGACGTTTATGTTAACAATAGGGTCCGCTTTCCTTATTTGGACGAATTTTCTGTAGTTTATAAATCTCAGTTGGACTATTGGACCCCAGATAATAGGGATGCATTTTTCCCTAGAAACTACCCCTTGGGTGGCGTTAATTACGGGATTAGTAGAAGTACACAGACCAAGTATATGATAAACGGCGCCTATTTAAGGATAAAGAATTTAACGTTTGGTTATTCCCTACCGACGGACATTTTGAAGAAAAATGGTATAGACAAACTAAGACTTTATATTGCGGGAGAGAACCTTTTTAGTTTTAACGATTACCCAGACGGAATTAATACGGAACTGGCCACACAGGGAAGTGGGGGAATCTATCCCTTCATCAAAAGCTATTCCATAGGTCTTAACTTAACTTTTTAATTTCAGAGAGATGAAAAAAATATATACAAGAGTAATAATTCTTTTAACCTTTATTGGAAGTTCCTGTTCAGATGAAATATTGGAAAAACTTCCAAAAGATCAATTAACTGTATCAACCACCTTTACAACCAATAGCAATTTCGAAACCTATGCCTGGTCCATGTATGCCAATTCCTTTCCTGGGTATTGGGACTTAACTCCAATCAATAGGGAAATGGGAAGTGACCTTTTGGTCAATAATGCGGGAACACAAGGGGATGAACTTTTATGGCAAAGAAAGACCGTGCCCTCTTCCTCCAGTCTCTGGAGTAACTCTTATATTAATATACGGCGCGCTAACCTAATGTTAGACAACATAGACAATAGTGAATTAACAGACGGTGAAAAACAACACTGGAAAGGTGTCGGACTTTTTTTCCGAGCCTATGAATACGTGCAGTTGATCGCCAATTATGGAGAAGTGCCATGGGTAGACAAATCCCTTACCGAAGTGGACGAAGATATCCTATACGGTCCTAAAACCAGTAGAAATGAATTGTCCCAATTTGTATTGAATGATCTATTGGAGGCTGAAAACATAATTAATCCTGAAGGTAGTGGACCCAATACTATAAATACGGATGTTGTTCGTGCCCTAATTTCAAGATTTGGTCTTTACGAAGGTACTTGGAGGAAATATCATGGTCTTGGTGATGAAACTCGATATCTACAGGCTAGCGTTGACGCCAGCGCTCAGTTAATTGCCGATCATCCCAATCTACATTCCAGTTATGACGAGGTATTTAATAGTGAGACCCTAAATGGGGTAGAAGGAATTTTGTTGTACAAAGCCTATGAGTTTGGAGTCCAGAACGGAAGATGGTCCCATTACAACAGAAGTTCCATTGGTCACCGGGACCTTACCAAAAAAGCCGTGGACCAATATCTGTGCTTGGACGGTGAGACGATCCATACAAGTGATTTATTTGATGGGGAACAAGATGCCTATGACGAATTTAGAAATCGTGACCACAGATTGTACTTCAATACCCCTCCACCGTTTAGGGTATACACTGGTGGACAAAACCAATTAACCTGGGAATATGATTCCGACCCAAAGAGTAGGGAATATATAGATTTAATGGCCACTCTAAGTGATGATACCCATAAAACACTGCCAACAATAAATTGGCGGGGCCTTGTGGTAAGAACCTCCCCTCACTTTAGAAAATTTAATGAAGGACATGGGTATAATGTAACTTATACCGGATACGCCTTCTATAAATTCTCGAATAAAATAAGTAGGCTACAAAATAGGGATTCCCACGATGCCCCAATATTTAGAATGGGAGAGGTATTTTTAAATCATGCGGAGGCCATGTATGAATTAGGGCAATTTACCCAAGAAGTAGCGGATGCTACCATCAATAAATTAAGAACCAGAGGAGCCGTGGCACCCTTGAACTTGGCAAGTATCCCCGATGACCCTACCAGGGATGCAGACGTAGCGCCTGCGCTGTGGGAAATAAGGCGCGAACGAGGTATAGAATTCCTAGGAGAGGGCTTGGGAAGGGTATTCGATATTAAGCGTTGGAAAAAGCTCGTAGAATATGGTGCCGAGGAAAAGTTGGGAAGATGGGTTGTTAATTCCGATTATGGCAACAATTTACCTGTCCAAGGAGGAGCTGCAGAAGGTTATGTGTCTCCTTTTGGAATGCCGCCAGGGGTTCCCGAACATTATTATTTGGAACCCATACCTTCCGACCAAATAGTGTTAAATCCCCAGCTGGAACAGAACCCAGGATGGGAATAGATATAACTTTTTGAGTTACTATAATTAGTTTAAATTTGGGATGCCCTGTTGTAAAAACGGGCATCCCATTTTTAATTATACTGAATGTTTGCTATTTAGTTTTGTCACTTAATCTTATAAATAGGTTCTATTTATGAAAATAACTCATATGTGCCCAACTATTTTGAGTTTAATATTAACTTCCAAATAAGCTATTCTCAATCCATGAAACCCAATTTCCATATTTTAATCTATCTATTCTCATTTGCATTATTCTCACAAAAAAGCCATGATAAGACCAACGCAACAGATGATAGACCCAACTTTGTTTTTATTGTTGCCGATGACCTTGGCTATGGGGATTTAGGTTTTACCGGAAGTACACAAATAAAGACCCCTAACATAGATAAACTGGCTCAAACGGGGATTTTTTGTTCCCAGGGCTACGTTTCCTCTGCTGTTTGTAGTCCGTCAAGAGCTGGTTTTATCACTGGAATCAATCAGGTAGAGTTTGGACATGACAACAATCTAGCTCACTCCCAACCAGGATTCGACCCCCAATTCCTTGGTTTGCCCATAGGACAGAAGACCATAGCCGATTATTTAAAACCTTTGGGCTACATAAGTGGCATTATTGGGAAATGGCATTTGGGTTATGAGGATCAATTTCATCCCCTAAATAGAGGTTTCGATGAATTTTGGGGATATCGTGGTGGCGGACACGATTACTTCACTTCCAATCCGGAAGCAAAGGGATACATGGCCCCCATTGAATGCAATTACAAAATCCCACAGCCTATCACCTATATCACAGACGACAAGGGTGATGAATGTGTCGATTTTATAAAACGTCATAAAAAAGAGCCGTTCTTTCTTTTTGCCTCCTTTAATGCCCCACACACACCTATGCAGGCTACCAAAGCCGATTTGGCATTATACAGCCATATAAAGGATAGTAAAAGACGGACGTACGCGGCAATGGTACATAGGCTTGACGTTAATGTGGGTAGAATTATAGGTGCTTTAAAAGAATATAGTTTGGACAAAAATACTCTTGTCGTTTTTATAAGCGACAATGGGGGACCTATTGATAACGGTTCCATCAACTCCCCGTACAACGGTAAAAAAGGCACCTTATTGGAAGGTGGGGTACATGTTCCATTTATATTAAATTGGCCCAAAACGCTGCCCTCTGGGGAAACCTACTCTCACATGATTTCATCGCTTGACATTGTCCCAACCTTTTTGGCTTTTGCTGGTAGAAATGTAAAAGAATACCCTTTTAGCGGTACCAATCTAATGCCTTATCTTATGAAAGGTAGCAAGCAAATACCCCATGACAATCTCATGTGGCGCTTTACCATAAGTGCAGCCATAAGGGAAGGGGACTATAAATTGATCCGACTTCCAGATCGATTGCCACTTTTGTTTCACCTTCCTTCAGATATTTCTGAGCAGCATAATATAGCCCTTGACAACTTGGATATCACGCGAGACCTCTTAGAAAAATTAGGAAAGTGGGATGTTTCCCTCCCCCATCCCCTTTTTTTGGAAGGAGCAGAATGGAAAAAACAACAGCTTTACCAATACAACATTAATTATCCTCTAATACAACCATAGTATAAATCTAGATATATGAACAGAAGAAAATATATAAAGACCATAGCACTGGGAACCCTATTGCCCAGTTTTTCCGCTTCGGCATTTCCCTTTGGGACCATAAGCCAAGAAAAATTACTTGAAGACATACAATTTAAAAGTAATTGGCACAACTGGCCCGATATGAAATGGGTAGGTCCGGAATACTGGGGAAACCGACTCCAGGATTGGCGCCTAGAAGATGGCATGGCCGTTTGTAACATAAGTGCAGGAAATAGAAATCTTCAATTATTGACGGTTCAAAAAACAGATTCCATAACCCCATTGGAAGTTAGTGTGGATATAACCCTATTGAACAAGAGTATTGCCAATACCGATGAGGGATGCCTAGGTATGCAATTGGGATGTAGTGGTCCTTTTGATGATTACCGATCGGCGGCTGTCTTTGGCAAAGGTTTTGATATTGGTCTTAACCCCAACGGAAAACTTCAGGTAAGTGGACAGCTCTTTGATACCAGCCTAAATAAAATACCTGAAACCTTTCGTTTGGAAGTGCATTTAGAGCCTTACAATGATAAATACCGATTGAAGGTTGATGTTCTGGAGCCGATAACAAACACCTTGATCCATACCCAAGAAGATATATATGTCGATGGTAAAAACCTAGTAGGGAATTTTGCCCTACTGGCCGATATAACAACGGACAAGAGCCATGCCTCCCAACCTTTGGCCGGCTATTCCAACTGGAATATAACTGCAGATAATCTTATTTCAAACAAAGACCAATTATACGGCCCCATTTGCTTTGCCCAATACACCCTTCACGATAGAAAGTTAAAACTCACCACACAATTAGCGCCAATAGAAGAAATTGAAGGCAATTCCGTTCAGCTCCAATTCAAGGAACAGGGAGTATGGAAAACCACAACCAATACCCAGTTGGAACATATAGGCAGAGCGGTAAACTTCGTAGTTGAAAATTGGAACGCCAATTCAGATATTCCTTACCGAATATTGGTGGAAATCCCATTAAAAAATGAAATCCACCAATACACCTATGAAGGTACTATAGCCCAAGAGCCATTAAATAAAGAATCCGTATCGGCTGCGGTTTTTAGCTGTAATTTCCACTATGGTTTCCCTGATAACGACGTTCATGAAAATGTAGCTAAATTAAATCCGGACATCATTCTTTTCCTTGGGGATCAGTTTTACGAAGGTACTGGTGGATTTGGGGCAGAACGAAGTGGTGACATGGACGACCTATGTCTGGATTACCTGCGAAAGTGGATGATGTTCGGTTGGTCTTACCGCGAACTCTTTAGACATAAACCCTGCGCCATAATCCCGGATGACCATGATGTGTATCACGGTAATGTATGGGGCGAGAGCGGTAAAAAGGCCGATACCAGTGAAGGCCATGGTATGTTGGCCCAAGATTCCGGAGGCTACAAAATGCCTGCTGAATGGGTAAACATGGTGCAATTTACCCAAACCAGTCATTTACCAGATCCCTTCGACCCTAGCCCGGTTAAACAAAATATTGGTGTCTACTACACGCACTGGAATTACGGGGGCATTAGTTTTGCCATCCTAGAGGATCGAAAATTCAAATCCGCCCCCAAGCATGTTCTACCGCCCGAAGCCCAGGTAAGGAATGGATGGATACAAAATAAAGATTTCGACATAAAACAATACAGGGATCTAGATGCCACACTTTTGGGGCAACGGCAACACGATTTTATAGATCATTGGACCCAGGATTGGAATAATGGGGCAGAAATAAAAGTAGTGCTATCGCAGACCAATTTTGCCACTGTGGCCACCTTGCCCAAAACAGCTTTAAATGATGACGTGGTTCCCTCCTTACCTATTCCTAAAAAAGGAGAATACGTACTCGGTGATGTCCCTACCGTGGACATGGATTCCAATGGATGGCCAGCAAACAAAAGGGACAAGGCCGTTGAGGCTATCAGAAAATGCTATGCATTTCATATTGCTGGTGACCAACATTTGGGAAGTTTTATCCAATATGGCACTGATGAGCACGGAGACAGTGGTTACGCCTTTGCAGGTCCTGCCTTGAACAATATTTGGCCCAGAAGGTTCTGGCCAGAAGTAAATAGTGACTCCCATACCTATGATGACCCGGCCTATGTAGGGAACCATGTGGACGGATTTGGCAATAAACTATCGGTACATGCTGTTGGCAATCCTTTCGATACCGGGATTGAGCCGGCCATTATACATAATAGGGCAACCGGTTATGGCCTGGTAACCTTCAACAAAAAAGACAGGACCATAACCACGGCCTGTTGGCCCAGATATACCGACCCTAGCAGCGGTACAATTGAACAATTTCCAGGGTGGCCCATCACCATTAAACAAGAAGACAATTATGGTAAAAAGGCTGTTGCATGGTTGCCCACTATAAAGGTTGCCAACGTGAGCAAACCAGTTATTTCAGTTTTCGATAATAATAATCAACTAGTTTATTCCATTCGTATGGCAGCCAACACCTTTGCCCCCAAAGTATTCGATAAAGAAAAATATACCATTGTAATCCAGGATGTGGAAAACAATAGAAAAAAGACACTTAAGAATATTAGGGCCAAAACCGTTAACAATCGAATATTGGAAATTAACCTTGATTAAATAAACTCGGTAGTTCTATTAACGCCATATGGACCAACAAAAAAATCCCAAACTTTCTATAAACTAAGAAAGTTTGGGATTAATTATTATTGTTTTAAAAGCTTAAATCACAACTGTCTTCCCAGGAGTTGGTATGTTATAAGTACCATCAGCATTTGGTTGTACCGGTGCTGGGGAATCCCAGGTTAAATTATCCGGAGCCAGATCAATGTTGGAAGTCATGGCTTCCTCCCACTTAATTACCTTACCGGAATAAGTAGCCATTCTACCAATGATAGCACTCATGGTACTCATGGCACCATTCTCCGCATCGGTAATAACGCCTTTGTTTCTAATAGATTCAAAAAGTTTAATATGCTCCACTTGATAAGGGTTAGGATCATCCTTTCCACGATGGGTAAATATTTCCCCACCGGCATAATCCTTAATAAATGTATTGTCACCATAAGTTTCTATAGTACCCTTGGTACCTTGGAATGTTTCGGCTACCCTACTCATGGTTTCTGGCATATGGCGGCACTGACTGGCAATTACCGCCCCACTTGGATAGGTATATTCTACAAAATGATGATCAAAAATTTCCCCATGGTGCTTTCCTGTTCTTACCTGTCTTCCTCCAAATCCTTGTGCCGATACTGGATATTCCCCAATAAACCAGTTGGCAACATCTATATTGTGGATGTGCTGTTCCAAAATATGATCTCCGCACAACCAGTTGAAATAATACCAATTGCGCATCTGGTATTCCAGCTCGGATTGTCCGGGCTGTCTTTCCCTTACCCAAACTCCGCCACTGTTCCAGTATACCTGACCGGAAACAATTTTTCCTATCTTATTATCCTTAATATGCTTTATTCCCGCCAAATAGTTGTCCTGATAATGCCTTTGAAGACCTACAACCACGTTTAATTTCTTATCCTTTGCCACTTGTGCCGCTGCCAACACCTTTCTTACTCCTGGTATGTCCGTAGCAACCGGTTTTTCCATAAATACATGTTTTCCTGCATTTACTGCATATTCAAAATGCTGTGGTCTAAATCCGGGAGGGGTAGCCAATATTACTACATCCGCCATGTCTATAGCCTTTTCTGCGCCATCGAAACCAACAAATTGATTGGCCTTGGGAACATTTACCTTCTTGGAATCCTTAAACTCCTTCTGCAAATTCATTAAACTTCCCTGCAACCTGTCCTCGAAGGCATCGGCCATAGCCACCAATTCAACATTGGGATCCGCGTTCAAGGCCTGTTGTGCCGCACCTGTACCACGACCACCACAACCAATCAAGGCTATCTTTAATTTCTTCTCATTAGCGACGTTTACCATAGCATTCATTTGCATGGTAGGTAAAATCATTGCCCCTGTTACCAGTGCACTGCTTTTTACAAAATCTCTTCTACTATTTTTAATATTGGTCATGGTATTTCTTGTTTGTTTAGTTTTTCATGTTTTAAAGTTAAAAATCATTTTGTCATTGCACCACAATAAAAAATTGAAGTTCAAGAACGGGTCGTCAAGATAGAGATTTATTTGGAAACGTACAATGTACATTTTTACAGAAAACTCCCAAAAATGTTAAATAACCAATATTATCCTAAAATAGTATGTAAAAAATTGCCTTACCCTATAAATCAAAGCAATTTTTTAAGTTATATGGGAAGTGGTACTATTCCTTATAATTTGGATTTTTCTTCTTTGTCTTCCAGAAGAAAACTACGATGCTTTTCCATCATCATATTTTGTAAGGAGTCCATTTGTTGAAATAGTTTTCGCATGTCCGAAAAGTTATTGTTACGATGTCTTTCAAAGAAATCATTAAAATATTGGTTACCGTTCATAAGGGAATCCATATCCATAAACTGTCTAAAATTATGGTCCTCCATTAAGGAAGATAATTTACCATGGGAAAAAAACTTCATGGATTTCATAATACTATCCAAATCCATTTCCTCTGCAAATTTTCCCATATTGTCATAGTAGTAGGAATAAATAGAATCATATCCAATAATATTACCCGCTTCATCGTATTTCTTATCTACCTTCCAACTTATTTTCGGTTTATCCACCGTAAGACTGTCCGTACTTTTTTTCGCCAAATCCTCCTTTGATTTGCCTTGGTCGTTTTGTGCTTGGCATCCAGTTAACATTAGACCCAACAAAAGGGTAAACATAAATTTTTTCATCTTAAAAAATTTTAATTAAACCTCCGTTTTTTCATTATTAGCCTCAAAAAAAATGCCATCCAAGTTATTATTTAAAAGGTTGTCAGGTTAAAAATGTGTTAAACATATACTATCTTTAATTATGAAATTCAAAGGTTCCTATTGCGCGCGACAATAGTTAAACGCAGCACCTTTTTTTATGTGATCTTAATAGAATGAATAAAGAAAAAACATCGCAAGAACAAAAGCGATTGGACGATTCCCGATCCAAAAGAAAGGATTGGCTTAAATGGGGCCCCTATCTAAGTGAGAGGCAATGGGGCACGGTTAGGGAAGATTACAGTCCGGATGGGGATGCATGGAACTATTTTTCACACGAGGATTCCCGTAGTAGGGCCTATAGATGGGGGGAAGATGGTATTGCCGGGATATCTGACCGATATAGTAATATATGCTTTGGAATAACTTTATGGAACGGTAAAGACCGTATTCTAAAGGAGCGTCTTTTTGGCCTAACCGGACCACAAGGAAACCACGGAGAGGATGTTAAGGAACTCTATTACTATTTGGAGAACACCCCTACCCATTCCTATATGAAGCATCTTTACAAATATCCGCAAAACGAATTTCCATATGTACAATTGGTGGAAGAAAACAGGAGGCGGGGAAAAAACGAATTTGAGTACGAACTTTTGGATACCGGCATTTTTGACAACAATGAATATTTTGATGTCGTTACGGAATATGCCAAGGCGGACAATGAAGACATTCTCATAAAAATATCTATTAGCAATAGAAGTTCAAAGTCTGCTCCTATACATGTTCTACCAACACTTTGGACCAGAAATTTGTGGAGTTTCGTAGGCATGCCCGAAAAACCTATCATAAAAAAACAAACCACTAAAGACCAGACCTTTGTTTCCATAAACCACATCTATGTAGGTAACTACAACCTATACTTTGAAAAACCATCCCGATTGCTGTTTACAGAGAACGAGACCAATATGGAGAAAGTCTATGCGCAGCCCAACGATCATCCCTTTAAAAAGGATCTTTTTCACAATTCCGTGGTGAACAACGAATATTCCATTATTTCCAAAAATAATCAAGGCACCAAATTCGCACCCCTGTACGGGTTGAATCTTGAGGGGGGAGAAACAAAAACGATTAAATTGAGGCTGACTTCCTCTTCTCTGGAAGCCCCATTCGATAAGGGTTTTGAAACTGCTTTTTCAAAAAGAATCCAAGAATCCCAAGAATTTCTGGATGCTACATTTAAAACAGCCTCTAAAGAAACCAAAGAAATAAAAAAACAGGCTATAGCCGGACTATTATGGTCCAAGCAATATTACAATTATGAGGTGGAAAGGTGGCTGAAAGGAGACCACGAGGAGATGCCCCCGCCACAAAATAGATTTAACGGTAGAAACAAGGAATGGAAAACACTGAGAAACCATGATATACTGGCTATGCCAGACACCTGGGAATATCCTTGGTTCGCTGCCTGGGATACTGCATTCCATTGTGTTAGTCTAGCCTTGGTAGATCCCAGTTTTGCCAAGGATCAATTGCTGTTATTTACCAAAGAATGGTACATGGCACCAAACGGACAGATACCGGCATATGAGTGGAATTTCAGCGATGTTAATCCACCCGTACAAGCTTGGGCCTCCCTTCAGGTGTATCAAATGGAGAAAAATAAGACCGGTAAAGGGGACCTTATCTTTTTAAAACGGATGTTCAACAAACTGGCACTTAATTTTACCTGGTGGGTGAACCGTGAAGATAGCCTTGAAAACAACGTTTTTGAAGGAGGATTTTTGGGCCTGGACAATATTGGGGTCTTCGATCGTAGTCGCGATATCCCGGGAGGCGGGGTCTTGGAACAGGTAGATGGAACCTCATGGATGGCCCTTTATTGTTTAAACATGTTGGAGATGGCTTTGGAAATTGCGCTGGAAGACAAATCCTTTGAGGATATGACCATGAAATATTTTGGCCATTTTGTCTTTATCGCAGAAGCTTTAAACAATATAAGTCAGGATTATAATGGTTCATGGGATGAAAGTGAAGGCTTTTTCTATGACAAGTTGATATTCCCAAATGGGGATTCCGTACCCATTAAAGTACGTTCCATTTCCGGATTGCTATCACTTACTGCGGTATTGAATATAAAGAAAGAATATTTGGACAAGCTACCCAGGTTTAGAAAAAGTATGGAATGGTTTCGTAGACACCGTATAGAAAATGCAAAATATCAGGTAATGGAGGAATACTCCAAAGATCAGGATGTTCTATTATCATTAGTACCAAAAGAGCGCTTACAAAAGCTGATAGGAAGCATTTTGGACGAAAAGGAATTTCTTTCCCAATATGGCATAAGGTCCCTATCCAAAATTCACGAAAAGCCTTACACTATCCATATAGATGGAAAAACCTTTGGGATAAATTATGAACCTGCGGAGTCCTCCACCGGAATGTTTGGAGGAAATTCCAATTGGAGGGGGCCTATTTGGATGCCAATGAACTATTTATTTATAAATTCCCTAAGGGAGTATCATAGCTATTTTGGGAACAAATTGGAATTTTCTTATCCCACAGGTAATGGAAATATGATGAATTTAAAGGATATTAGTGATGAAATTGGCAAAAGACTGATAAAACTATTTGAAAAGGATGCGAATGGTAATAGACCCATTCACCAATTGCATGAAGAAAAATACCGAGACCCACATTTTAAGGACCTGATCTTGTTTTATGAGTATTTTCATGGGGACAGTGGCAGAGGTGTAGGAGCTTCACATCAAACCGGATGGACCGCTTTGGTGGTAAATTTAATGGAAGAAATATAACTGTAATTTGGAAAATCTATTTAAAAAGGAATGGTTGGCCACCAACGGGCTTGGCGGTTATGCCTCAGGTGCCGTCAACGGCGCCAATACAAGACAGTATCACGGTCTATTGGTTGCTGCCCTTGAGCCACCTACCGACCGCACTGTGGTGGTGGCAAAAATTGAGGAGCGCGTTCTAATAGATGGGCAATATCATAATATTTCTACCAACCAATATCCAAAAGTGATTTTTCCTGATGGAGGTAAATATTTAAAGAATTTTGATGTTGACCCCTCCCCTACCTGGCAGTTTGCCGATAGTGATTGGGATTTGCGCAAAAATGTACAAATGATATCAGGGTCCAACACCACTGTACTTACCTACACCAACAATGGAAATAGGCCTTTGGTCCTGGAGCTACATCCCCTCTACGCCTACAACGATTTTCACACCACATTTCACGAAACCCCTTGCTATAATTTCTTTACGGAGTTCAATAACGACCATTTAAAGACATACCCCGAGTATGGGAGCAATCCGGTTTATACCGGGTGGAGTGCAGGACATTATTTTGAGGCCCGTTGTTGGTTCAAAAATATTATCCTCTCCAAGGGTAAAGCTCGTGGCCTCGGATCGGTCTGCGACTATTATAGGATCGGATATCTTGTACATGAACTGCAGCCAGGGGAAGATCTTATCTTGTATTTCACCATAGAGGAGAACATTGTAACGGAAGGGATAGAAAAAACTCTATCCTTAAACAATAAAAACAGCACAGGGAACAAAGAAAATCTAGTACCTGGGTTCTTTAAAGACCTCATGTTATCTGGAGAACAATTTATGGTCCAAAGAAAGTCTACCAATAGTATGTCTATAATTGCCGGCTATCACTGGTTTACGGATTGGGGAAGGGATACTATGATCGCCATGCGCGGATTGACCATAGCCACTGGCAAAAAAGAACTGTCCAAATCCATTTTGAATACTTTCTTTAAAATTGTGGATCAGGGAATGATCCCGGACCGCTTTCCAGATAACGCCAAAGACCCGGTTCATTACAATACCATGGACGCTACACTTTGGCTTTTTGTGGCCAGCTATGACTACCAAAAAAAATTCGAGGATATTGCATTTGTAAAAGATCATATTGAAATATTAAAAAATATATTGGACCAGCATATTGCCGGCGCCCGCTACAACATTCACATTACAGAGGAAGGATTTATTTACGGTGGGGAATGCAAGGTACAGCTTACATGGATGGATGCCATTGTAGGTGGAAAAGTGATTACCCCCAGAGTGGGATGTCCAGTAGAGGTAAATGCTCTATGGTATAACGCCCTTAAGATTTATGAAAACTTCTGCGAAATTCTCAATGTTGATATTGAAGCCGCTTACCTAGAATTAATTGCCAAGTTTGAATCCAATTTTACCAAATTTTTTATCAATCCACAAGGAACCTTATTCGATGTGATCATACCTGGGATCTCGCAGGACATTGCCCTGCGCCCTAATCAAATATACTGTCTTAGTCTACCTTTCGGCGTTTTGGACAACGACCAACAAAGATGCATTTTTGAGGCCGTGGAAAATAAACTATATACCCCCTATGGACTGCGTACCTTGGATCCGGATAGTCCGGAATATAAACCGAACTATGAAGGTAATCAATGGTCACGGGACCATGCTTACCACCAAGGAACGGTATGGCCATTCCTACTTCATGAATATTTTCAGGCCTATTTCAAAATCTACGGAACCTCTACAGAGAACAAGAAAAAAGTAATGTTGGAATTGGAGCCGTTGCGCAAACATTTTTATCAGGACAACGGCATACATTGTATTTCCGAGATTTTTAACGGTAGTGAACCCCAAGAGGGAAAAGGCTGCATTCAACAAGCTTGGTCGGTAGCGGCCATTATAAAATTGTACATAGATTTTGGGCTCGACAAAATTGAACAGGAAGAAGAGCCGATGCCTAAATATACCTTTTTAAAGGTTTGATTAGAGTTTTGGTCATGGCAATAAATCACAACTTAAAATTTTATAGATTATTTTCCTCAAGCCTTGAAGTTATTTTGTATTTTTTGAAAACCAAAAAACCCATCAAATAAATCAACCAACCATGGATACCAAGATTTTTAACATCAACCGAAGACATTTTTTAAAAGGGGCCGCAGCATCCCTGGCACTTTCCTCTTTTGGATCCTATGGTATGGAGCTTATTTATCGGGATAAACCGCTAAGGGTTGGACTTATTGGTACAGGGTGGTATGGAAAAAGTGATCTTTTTAGGCTAATGCAGGTGACCAAGGTAGACGTAGTTTCTATCTGCGATGTGGACAACAATTTACTTAACGAAGCGGCAAAGCTTATCAGTCTTAGGCAACCGTCCGGAAAAACCCCCAGAACTTATAGGGATTATAGAAAAATGCTCGCAGAAAAGGATTTGGACATAGTGCTTATTGGTACCCCGGACCACTGGCATGCCCTTCAGGCCATAGAGGCTTTAAAATCCGGGGCCCATGTCTATGTGCAAAAACCAATAAGTGTTGATGTAATAGAGGGTGAAGCCATGGTAGCTGCCGCCAGAAAATATAACAAGGTAGTACAGGTTGGAACCCAGCGTAAGAGTACCCCGCATCTTATAGATGCCAAAAAAAATATAGTGGATGCCGGCTTATTGGGCAAGGTTTCCCACGTGGAAATGTGTTGTTATTACCATATGAGGGCCAATGGCAATCCTCCCTTGGAAAAGGTTCCCAATTTTTTGGATTATGAAATGTGGACCGGACCGGCACCACTGCGTCCTTATGACGGAATCCCCCACAGACGTTGGTGGCGAACCTTTATGGAATATGGCAATGGCATTATGGGCGATATGTGCGTGCACATGTTGGATACCGTAAGGTGGATGCTTGAGTTGGACTGGCCAAAAAGAATAAGTTCCACTGGGGGGATCTATGTACAAAAAGACGGAAAATCCAACATAGCCGATACCCAAACAGCCATCTTTGAATATGAGGAACTCAACTGTGTTTGGCAACATAGAAGTTGGGGAACCCCAGCCGACCCGGATTACCCATGGTCGTTTAAACTATATGGAGAGAAAGGCACACTGTCCGGCAGCACCATGAGATATGACTTTGTTCCGCATGGGGGTGGGGAAAAGATCCATATGGACGTAATTTATGAAAAGGAGAAATATCCAGAGGACCTCACTGAAAAAGATATAGAATTAAATGCCGCCCCTGCCACCAGATTGCATATGTTGGACTTCCTTGCGGCCATTGATAAAGGAACTTTGCCTATTGCCGATATCCGGGAAGGACATGTATCCACAGCAAGTTGTATTTTAGCCAATATGGCCATGGCCATCGGAAGACCGTTGATCTATGACCCTAAAAATATAATGGTAGTAAATGATGCGGAGGCAACGGCGCTTTTACAAAGGGATTATCGTGCCCCTTGGAAACATCCACACCCCAACGATTTTAAATAGGGCTACCTTGGCTCACGACTAGTTTTAAATGATGGATTTTAATCCAAAATTCGGCCATCCTCCATCTGGATGATGCGATCGGTACGTTTGGCAAAGTCCTCGTCATGTGTCACGATCAAAAGGGATAGACCTTCCTCCTCTTTAAGCCGTTTAAAAATACTGAAGACATTTTCGGAATTGTGACTGTCCAAATTTCCGGTAGGTTCATCCCCCATCAGAATAGCAGGATTGTTTATCAAGGCCCGAGCGATAGCCACCCGTTGTTTTTCCCCACCCGATATCCTTGAGGCGCGCTGATGGGCCAACTTTTCTATATCCAACATTCTTAGTTTTTCCATGGCATCGTGTTCTATTTCCGCCAGGGACTTCTCTGCCAATTTTTTGGCCGGTAGCATCACATTTTCCAATACACTAAACTCCGACAACAAATAATGAAATTGGAACACGAATCCAATATTCTTATTTCGGATTTGGGACAGTTTGCTATGTTTTTGACCCGTAATCAACTCGTTATTCAAAAATAGTTCTCCGGTATAATCCGTATCCATGGTAGACAAAATATAAAGCAGAGTAGACTTCCCAGATCCAGATTTACCCATAATAGAGGCAAATTCCCCCTTTTTTATGCTGAAAGAAATATCCTTGAGCACATGAAATTTCACAGGCTTTTCAAAGTATTTATTAATATTTTTTGTCTCTAAAACGAAGTCCATTTTTCTAGGTTAAGTTCCCCTAATAATCCGCACAGGGTCTATGCGCTTTGCTTTGTTGGAAGGCAACCAACCGGCAACGAAGGTCGAAATCAGTGCGAAGGAAATGCCAATGATATAATACCATATATTATAGTTTATGGGATAGGTGGTAATTGTTGGCAACGCCTCGGTTTCGAAAGCCACATTATCAATTAGCTTGGAAAGAACAAACCCAACCAATAGCCCAAGAATACCTCCTACTGCCCCAATGATCATGGCCTGACTCATAAATATAAGTTGTACATCGGTACCCGAAAACCCTGTAGCTTTTAATATGGCGATATCCTTCATTTTTTCATAAATTAGCATGTTAAGGATATTATAGATTCCAAAACCGGCAACAATCAATAGTGTTATGGAAACGGCATAGGTAATCAGGTTACGGATATTGGATCCGGTTTCAAATTGGGCATTGGCCTCATTGATACTCGTGGCCTTTACTTGAAACTTTTTACCCAAACTACTTGCCATGGCGGTGGCTTCGTTAATATCGTACAATTTTACATTGATATCGGTGACGTAGTTCTGGGCCTCCCCCAAAATACGTTGAACCGTCTTTAGATTGGCATAACTCTGAATATTATCTATATCCGCAATACCGCTTTGGTATATCCCTACAATTTTTAGGGGAAAAACATCGCCCTTTATCGTACTGACCTGTACTCGATCACCCTCCTTGAGCGACATTTTTTTGGCAAGGCCCGCTCCCAAAAGTATTCCGTTTTCACTGTTTTTTAGATCCTGAGCCGTTCCCTCCACTATATAATCATCAATATTAGAGAGTCTTGCCTCTTCCATAATATCCACTCCTACCAAGTTCCCCCCTAATTCTATAGATCCGGAGAGATAAAAGATCTGCGCCCTTAGTTGGGGTGTTGCACCATAAACCTTTTTGTCCTTTTTTAGATAATTCAAGATGGGGAGACCATTATGGATCTTCTTCTGACTTTGCTTAGGCTTAACGGAATTAACCACATTAAAGGCATCCTCAAATTCCTGATTTAGGGCAATGGGCTGTTTTTCTGAAGGTTCTATCTCATTGTAGATATGGATATGGGGCGTTTGGTTCAAAATAAGGCTGTCCAGCATTTCATTGAGCCCCGTCATAAAACTCACCAAAGTAATATAGGCCCCGATACCAAAGGTAACACCTAGGGAGGCCGTTACCGTAGATTTCATCTTGGTTAACAGATGGGTTTTGGCGATGTTCAATATGACCTTCCAATTGATCATTCTTCAGGTTTTAGAATCTCCGTGGTCTCATTGATACCATTTATAATTTCTACACGCTCCAAATTTTGAAGCCCGGGAACAACTTCAACAAGTCCGTCCGGAGTCCTCACTTTGTTCCCCTCCAATAAAAACTCCTTGGGAATGGTCAAGACGCTTTCCTTCTCGGAAATAATTATATTTCCCTCCCCTGCCAAACCAGGGTATAGCGCTTGCGGTGGATTGCTAAAAATGGCCTCTGCCTTAAAGGTCTGGGAACGCTCATCCTTTTTGGGATATATTTTGTTTACTTTGGCATCAAATACCTCATTGCCATAAGCATCCAAAGTAATAAGGGCTTTTTGGCCCAGCTGAAGTTTTACGATATCGACCTCGTCTATCAACAATTCAATAATAAAATCCGTAGCACTGCCAACCGATGCCAAAGGCTCCATAGTATTGACTATTTCTCCTGGGTTTTTGTATAAGGCATAAAGTTTTCCATTGATCTTGCTACTAACGGTAAAATCCTTGGTGGTAAGCTGCGAGGTATTATAATTGTTGAGCGCTTGCTGAACTTGGGTAGAAAGTTCGTTCTTTGTCTGGACATATTTATTTTTAAGTTGCTTTAAATTATTTCCTGAAATTTCATAAGCAAGTTTGCGGTTCTCAAACTGCACTTTCGATCCAATATTTTGATCCCAAAGCCTCTTTTGCCTAATATAATTCATAGAATCGTTTTTAAAGGACAAGGTTGCCGATTGGATCTCATCTTCCAACGAACCTAAAACCGCCGAACTGCCGTTGTAATTTTCTTGCGCCAATTGAAGTGCCAAGCGCGCATTTTCCGTGTTGAGTTTCGGGGTACTGTTCACAATCTGGATAATTGGTGTCCCCTTGCTTACCAATTCCCCTTCCTCCAACAAATTACGGTCCAAAATACCTGCAACGGGGGCATAAGCCTGATACAGACTATCTGGCTGCACGGTTACGGAAGCATAAACCGATTCCGTTAGATAGATTTTAGTGGGAAATATCTTTTCTTGTTTGTCTCCGCAGGATAAAAAAAGAAATAGACAATGGATCAATAAATAATTCCTCATAGACAATATTAACTAAGATAGCCCAAAATAAAGGGAAATATACTTTATAGAATATGAGAAAAATCATATAGGCTTCTATCCCAAAAGTATTCTTTACCGTTCATCCAAGAATATAGCAAACGATATATAATTATTGAATAGCTCATTGCCCTACGTGGGTGTCCCGGCTTGGCCCCATCATTCCGTAAAACCCATATAAGCGGGTTTCATCACTAAAATAACCGAATTAAATGGAGCGTTTGGAAATTTTATAAAATCCATAACAAAAGGACACCCCTAAAGCGCTTTTTTTTACCATCGCTAAAGCAATGTCCTTTGACCAAATTTAGGATTTGATCCTACCCATTATTTAATAAGAGGTAGGGCCTATACTAATCCTAAAGAAATTTTCCAGTTTCGTCCAGTTTAACCCGCAACATTTTATCCCCGTTCTCCAATTTAACCTTATAGGTTTTCTTTGCACCTAGAACATCGGTAAAGGAGACCAAATAAATATCTTTCGTAATAACCCATCCTGGAAAACGATCCGCTATGCTCTCCCTTACTGAAGTTGGCAAATTTATATCCTTAAACTTTTCAGCAGTGCGCAGTAGCTTTCCATCGCCATCATAAGCGGCAAGAATTTTGCCTTCGGGAATAAAAAAGGTAATATTATAAAGGTCATAATCGTCCTGATAATATTCTGAGCTTTTAATATCATAGGTCGCCACCTTTTCCTGCAATAGCTTCACCGGAACAGATGCCAACTCTCCAGTGTTGATATCATTGAGATATTTATAGTTGGTGGCGTAAACCGTTACCTCCGATAATTCAACCGTAGGGATAATTTGAGAAAAGGCTTGGGTGGTTAGTCCAATAGCTAATAAACCAAATAGAATTTTTTTCATGATCATTAAGTTTAAATATTAATTAGTGTTAACATGGACTTCCGTTGTCCAATGGCAGCAAATTATCCCAACTTAAGGGCTTCTACAATGACCTAAGTCATTATGCTACATTCAATTAAGAAATCCCACACCCCCAGAAGTCAGAACTGACCAATGTCATATTTTACCATAAAAGAAGGAATTAGATTTGATGTTAATAAGGATTTATGCGAAATGCCTTTTAGGGAATTCCATAAACTGTCACAGAATAGTTTAAAGATTATAAAAAGGAATATGACAAATTTGACCACTAGCGAAAGTATTCGCTTACTAAAGGGCAACTATACCGGACACTTGGGATATATATATCAGGATAAGCCTTATGTTCTCCCTATTACCTATTATTATGACAAGGATGATCATTCCCTAATAAGTTATTCGGCAGATGGCCACAAGATAGATGCCATGCGCCAGAATACAGCGGTGACCTTATTGGTCGAGGAAGTAAAATCATCCAACAATTGGCAATCGGTTATGGCCCATGGCACCTATGAAGAACTTCAAGGAACCGATGCCAAATTTAAATTGCATCAATTTACAGAGGGGGTAAAGGGTCTTATCCTTGCCAAAGAGCATCGGGAAACTGAATTTATAAGTGAATTTTCAAGCAAATTGTACTCCCGCGGAATTCCGACGGTATATCGCATCAAAATATTAGAGATTACTGGAAAAAGGAAAGAAACCTAGCATAATCCCCCCAGGTTAGTTCCCCCTATTTTTCCAGTTATTAGCAATTAGCCTTACTGCTCTATAATGCTAATTTAAATAACCCAAATAATGTATTGGAGATGGAAAACTATATAAGGCAATTTAATGACATAGATATAAACGATGTTCCCGAAGTAGGAGGAAAAAATGCCTCTTTGGGCGAAATGTACCAGAAACTTACCTCAAAAGGAATTCAGGTTCCGGACGGATTTGCCACTACTTCGGACGCCTACTGGCTCTTCCTGAAAGAAGCGCAATTAAAAGAATCCATATTCGCCGAGATTTCCAAATTGGATAAGAAGGATTTTTCCAATTTACGGGAAGTTGGGAGTGCTATAAGAACAAGTATAGCCAAAGCGGATTTTCCGCAAGCTATCAAGTCTTCCCTTGAGGACGGATATAATACACTGGTAAAAAAATACGGTTCCCAAATTTCCTTGGCGGTCCGCAGCAGTGCCACGGCAGAGGACCTTCCCAATGCCAGTTTTGCAGGGCAACAGGAAACCTATCTCAATGTAAAGGGTTTTGATGAACTGATAGCTGCCTGTCATAAATGTTATGCCTCCTTATTCACCGATAGGGCCATAAAATACCGCGAAGACAATCATTTTGACCAGACCAAGGTAGCGCTATCCATAGGCGTGCAGTTAATGGTGCGCTCGGATCTTGCCAGTTCCGGAGTAAATTTCACCTTGGATCCGGACACAGGTTTTGATAAGGTAGTTCTTGTTACCAGCACCTGGGGCCTAGGTGAAAATATAGTTCAGGGCAGTGTTAATCCGGACGAATACTTCGTTTATAAACCTAGTCTTAAAAATAGTATTCGCCAACCCATTATTTCAAGAAAATTGGGCAGCAAGGAAAAAACCATGATTTACGATACTTCTGGCAGCGGTACCCTTAACCTGGACACCACAATAGAAAAACAGGAAAAATTTGTACTTACCGATGCCGAGGTGAAAAAACTTGCCGAATGGTCTATAATCATTGAGGAACATTATGGACGTCCCATGGATATAGAATGGGCAAAGGACGGTTTGACCAATGAATTGTTTATAGTCCAGGCCAGACCGGAGACGGTGCAAAGTGCAAAAAAGGATAAACTCAAAATCAGTACCTATACCTTGCTGGAAAAAGGCAAGGAAATTACAAGGGGAATGGGTCTGGGCAACAAAATATCTGCAGGGAAGGCACGTATTATACATAGTCCCCTAGAATCCGATAAGCTACAGCATGGAGAAATACTCATCACGGAAAAGACCGATCCCGATTGGGATCCCATCCTTAAAAAAGCTGCCGGCATCATTACGGACCAAGGGGGGCGCACAAGTCATGCCGCCATAGTTGCTCGTGAGGTAGGAGCTGCAGCAATTGTTGGCACCCTTAATGCTACAAAAACAATAAAGAATGGCCAGGATATCACCATTTCATGTGCGGATGGGGATACTGG
The DNA here is from genome assembly GCF_000733925.1 of Arenibacter algicola. Lineage (NCBI taxonomy): Bacteria > Pseudomonadati > Bacteroidota > Flavobacteriia > Flavobacteriales > Flavobacteriaceae > Arenibacter > Arenibacter algicola. Next base: position 2,216,039 of record NZ_JPOO01000001.1, on the reverse strand, counting down.
AGTAGTTTACGATGGAATACTGAAATGGGATGAAAAAACAGTGGATATTAAATCACTTAAAAAACCAGCAACCCAGCCCATGCTTATTTTGGCAGATCCAGAGCAAGCCTTCAAACTATCATTTTATCCCACTGCCGGCGTTGGTCTTATGCGATTGGAATTTGTCATCAATAATTCCATCCAAATCCATCCGATGGCCTTAAAGCATTTTGACACCCTAAAGGACCCCACTGTAAAGGAAACTATTGAAAAACTCACCCACCACTACCCTGACAAAGCCAATTATTTTGTGCATAAACTGGCAGAGGGCATTGCCACCATTGCAGCCGCCTTTTATCCCAAAGATGTTATTGTGCGTACAAGCGATTTTAAATCCAATGAATATGCCAATTTAATAGGCGGTAAAGAATTTGAACCATTGGAGTCCAACCCTATGATCGGTTTTAGAGGAGCATCACGCTACTATCATCCCAAATATCAGGAAGCCTTTGAATTGGAGTGCAAGGCCATGAAAATGGTCAGGGAGGACATGGGTTTTAATAATGTTAAGATAATGATTCCCTTCTGTCGTACCCTTACTGAAGCTGAAAGAGTGGTTGACCTTATGGCAGATTACGGATTGAAAAGGGGTGAGAATGGCCTACAGCTCTATATGATGACCGAAATTCCCAACAACGTAATGCTGGCCGAAGAGTTCGCACATTTTTTTGATGGCTTCTCTATCGGCTCCAACGACCTTACCCAATTGACCTTGGGCGTGGATCGCGATTCAGAGCTCTTAAGCGACATTTTTAACGCCAATGATCCTGGACTAAAAAAAATGATCGCTATGGTCATTGCTTCCGCCCATAAAACGAATACAAAAATTGGACTCTGCGGACAAGCTCCCAGTGATTATCCCGAGTTTGCCCAATTTCTTGTAGAAAAAGGAATCCATTCCATATCCTTTAATCCAGATGCACTCATTGAAGGAATCAAGAATATCAATTTGGCAGAAGATCATAAGGTAAGTTTTGGAATGGCGGAAAGTAGTAATTGAAATAATAAAATGCATATATAAAGGTTACATAATTGCAACCGGTACCGTAGGGTTGCAATTATAGTATTTTGCCCGGCTTTAAATAGAACTCCTTTCTTAGCTTTGGCCTTCATTTATTTTATTGATTATGAAGAGAATTTATATAATTCAATTGACTTATTTCGTAACTTGGATATAGGAACAAAAAAGGATGTTCTTACTTCCCCTGCTAATCTTTAATCCGCTGATTATGCAAAGAAATAGGTTTATCGCAGCCCTCTCTGGGCTCGCAACACTTCCCTTAGTATCGTTCTCATCCATGAATTTCACCTTAAAGAGAAAGGACAAGGGATTTAAGATCAATGCCGGGGAAGGTAGAATTCATGGCCATATACAATTGAAAGGGGTAAACGCCAACATCTTGGATGTAAAAATATCCGGAAGCGATACCGATAATGATCTTGCTATTTTTGAGCAAACTTCCCTTTCCCAAGGGAAAGGAACTCCATTTCACGTCCATAGTACACAGGATGAGATATTTTATATCCTAGAGGGGGCATACTATTTTAAGGTAGGCGAAGAAACTTATAATCTAACCATAGGCGATAGCATTTTTTTACCCAAGAAAGTTCCACACGCCTGGACTCAGGTCTCAGAAAGAGGTAAAATGATAGTAATTCTCCAACCAGCAGGTAAATTGGAGAATTTCCTTGTGGCCATGTCCTCCTTAGATCATGAGCCCGGGCCAAAAGAAATTGAACAAATTTTTGCGGACAATGAAATGCAGGTAGTTGGACCACCTTTGCAAATTGAATGACCAACCTACCAGAGCATTTTGAAAGATATGAAATGCCCGTTTCATTGCCTGTATGCTCCTAAGCCAATTCAAGGATAGAATTATACCTCCCAAGCCAAAATCATATGGTAATTGCCATAAGAATGATGATTAATATCATATTAGATAACCTTCATAATTACTTCCTTTGGCAATGCAATTAGAACACATATTCGTGTTCGGTAATCCTAACAATGAAAGTAGCGGTTTTTAATACACACAAATTTGAGAAGGAATATTTAATCAAGGCCAATGCAAATAAACATGATTTAAAATTGCTGGATTCCTATCTTACCCTAGATACTACAGTTTTGGCCGAAGACTGTGAAGGCATTTGTATCTTCACACAAGATAATGGCTCTGCTCCTGTTTTGGACAAACTCCATGAAATGGGGATAAAATTTATTGCATTACGATCGGCTGGATATAACAACGTGGATATTGCCCATGCTAAATCCTTAGGTCTAAGGGTTGTCCGGGTACCGGACTATTCCCCCAATGCCATAGCAGAATTTACCGTGGCCATAATCTTGGCCTTGAACCGTAAATTAATACGAAGCCATTACCGCATTATGGAAATGAACTTTTCGCTGGATGGCTTGGTAGGCTTTGATATGAACGGAAAAACGGTAGGTATCATAGGTACCGGAAAAATTGGAAGAATCGTGGCTAAAATTCTTCATGGCTTTGGATGTCATATTCTGGCATACGATGCCACGATAGACCAAACCCTGGTAGAAGAATGCAAGGCGACCTATACCGATCTGGATACCTTGTTCAGACAATCCGATATTATTTCCTTGCATGTCCCTTTAATGGAACAAACACATTATCTGGTAAACGAAGCCCAGATCGCCAAAATGAAAAAGGGGGTAATGCTAATCAATACCGGTAGAGGGGGATTGGTAAATACCCAAGATGTTATTAATGGCCTTAAATCCCAACAAATTGGCTATTATGGATTGGATGTTTATGAGGAGGAAGAAGGCTTGTTTTTTGAAGACCATTCCGAGGATATACTTCAGGACGACATGCTAGCTCGTTTAATGACCCTTAGAAATGTAATGATTACTAGCCACCAGGCCTTTTTAACAGATACTGCCCTAGCTAATATTGCACAAACTACCATTGAAAATCTGGGTTGTCTGGAGGAGGGCTTTAAATGTAAAAATGAGGTCCTATAAAATTGATGTACAAATGGCACAAATTCAATTCAGTACAACCTTTATCTCAATAAAGTCAATTATACAAAACGCTGACAATTATAAATTTCGACCATTATGCACAAAAAAATAGTTACACTTACCTTAAATCCCGTAATTGACAAGAGCGTGTCCGTACCGGGTATCAGCCCCAATACCAAACTGCGCTGTACATCACCAACTTATGACGCAGGAGGCGGGGGCATCAATGTATCACGTGCCCTCAAAAAATTGGGAGAGGAATCGCTCTGCATGTATCTCGCAGGAGGACCCACAGGAGAACATTTAAGGCAAATAGTGGACAAGGCGGGTATCGATCAAATAGCAGTGCCCATTAAGGGGTGGACGAGGGATAATCTTGCGGTTACAGATACTATTACCAATTTGCAATACCGCTTTGGGGTCCCTGGACCTATGGTTGAAAAGGAAGAATGGGAAATGCTACTGACAAAATTGGAAGAGAAATTGCAAGAAGGAGATTACTTGGTGGCCAGTGGTAAATTACCTCCGGGAATGCCCGATGATTTCTATGTTCTGGTAGCGGAAATAGCCAAAAGAAAAAAGACCCGCTTTGTTTTGGACACTTCTGGGGAGGCTCTGGTCAAGGCTACAAAATCCAGCATATTTATGCTAAAACCCAACTTGGGGGAATTAAGCACCTTATGTGGTGTCACCTCAATTTCAGCCATGGAATTGGAACCCCTTGCCAAAAAATTTTTAGAGGAACATGATTGTGGGATACTTGTGGTATCCTTGGGGGCGAAAGGGGCCCTATTGGCTACAAAGGACCTCATAGAACATATTCCTGCGCCCACAGTGCTGCAAAAAAGCACCATTGGGGCGGGCGATAGTATGGTGGCCGGTATGGTAGTTAGTTTGCTTAAAGGCAAAACCTATAGCGAAATGGTAAAATACGGAGTAGCCTGTGGTACTGCTGCTACCATGCATGAGGGTACCCAATTGTGCAACAAGGAGGACGCCGATAATTTGTACAAATGGATACTAGGACAAAAAACAAAGCTGTAAATACTAATTTGAGAAGTAACAATTGGATGTCGAATACCTTTTGAGAGATTATGCACCTAACCCAGTACTAATCGGATGATATGCCGTTATTTGGGCTTTTGCCAAAATACCATTGAACGAAGGCATTGGATTACTTAATTTGTTTGAGAAAATTAGACTGGAAAAAATATAACCCTTATATAAAAGATTGACTTTATGGATAATATTCAGAAATTTTCCTTGCCTGCCATCCATGAAGGGGAGATTCCCTTAGCTTTTATGACTACCAGCATATCCCGGGACAAGGGAGTTATTTTGGCCGCGGATGTTGGAGGTACTAAAACAAATTTGGCCCTTTTTCAGATCCAGACAGGAGATCTCGTCCCATTAAAAGAGAAATCATATCCCACTAAAAAATATAAGTCCTTTCTGGAGATGGTGTCTAGCTTCCATACAGATGATATGCCAAAGATAAACGGAATATGTCTTGGTGTTGCGGGACCCGTTACCCAGGGCAAGGTATATGGCACGAATTTTCCTTGGGCAATAGACAGTGAAGAAATTGGTAGGGAACTAAATATACCTTCCGTTTCATTGATCAATGATATGGAGGCCAATGCCTATGGACTGGCTGCGCTCCAAGACAAGGACTTCGAAACGCTAAAGCCTGGATCAAAAATACCGGGCAACGCAGCATTAATATCTCCTGGTACGGGACTTGGGGAAGCAGGAATGTTCTGGGACGGATCGCACTACCACCCTTTCGCCTGTGAAGGTGGCCATTGCGATTTTAGTCCTCGAAATGAATTGGACATAAGAATACTGCAGCATTTCCAGAAAAAATATGGACATGTTAGTTGGGAAAGGTTGTTATCAGGTCCCGGAATCTTGGATCTATATGTGTTCTTGAGGGAAATAAGTGGCATAAAGGAGCCACAATGGCTAAGTGATGATATGTCCAAGGGTAATCACCCTGCTATAATTACGGGGACTGCAATGGAAGGAAAAGATTCCGTTTGTGTTGAAACCTTGAATATTTTTATTCGATTTTTGGCCATAGAAGCGGCTCAGCTTGCCCTAAAATTCAAGGCTACCGGTGGTATTTATATGGGCGGGGGCATCTTACCAAAAATTTTAACCGGTATTGACAGGGAAGTTTTTTATAACAACTTTGTACAATCAGGGCGACTCAACACTCTATTGGAAATGGTACCGGTAAAGGTAATCCTTAACGAAAAAACGGCACTCCTTGGAGCCGCTTATTACGGTGCTATAGTATTGCAAGGGGATTAAAATATGATGCTCTGTAGCTATCAAAATACAAGCAATGTATACCTGTAAAGCATCAATCTAGAATTCCTTGCCTTACTCCCATTAACCAACATGGAAAATCCCTAGAAAAATAGGGTTTTATGGTTGTGTTCATTAAAACTCATCAATATTACCTCACCGTAATCCTCCATTTTTTTGACTAGATCCCTATGGAACCATTTTTTTAGAAATCCTTTCTTTTCCCTTTCCAGCATCACTACCATATCTGCATTTACTACCCCAAGATAAATTCTCAGGGTGTCAAATACATCTTCAGAAAACAATAGTTCGAACTCGATATCCGGATAATTTACCTTGGATTTCAGCATGTCCTTGAACCACTCCATTAATAAGTCTCCCGCATATTCCTCCTGGGTAGAAATATGTACTACCTTAATTTTTGCCTTTAAAGGCCTGGCAATTTCCGAAAGTTTTTGAATGGCGTGTATATCTTCCTCTTCAAAATCTGTGGCATAGACCATAGTATCCAAATTTCTACGCAATACATCATGGGGAATTGCAATTACGGGACAAGGTGCCTTCTCTATGAGCTTCTTTGTGGTACTACCTAAGATCATTTCCTCAAGCCCGCTTGCTCCTTTGGTCCCCACCACAATTAGTTGTGCATGATATTCTTCCGCCTTCGATATAATTCCTTTGATTACCGAACTGTTCTGTACAGGCTCCAATTGTATTTTGGGATCATCCCACTTATTTCCAAGGTGTTCCGTGCAGAATTTTTCCAGCTGGGCACGGTGAATTTTAAACGGATTTCCTTCAAGGATAGGCCGGTCGTCCTGTCCCTCCACACCCAATACGGTAGGGAAATTAAACGTATGGGTAATAACCAGTCGAGTTCCCAGGGTCTGACTCAAATTATAAGCCAACTGCAAGGCAGAGACCGAGTTTTTAGAATAATCCGTGGCATAAAGCAATGTTTTCATTTTATAATGTATTGTAATTTATCAGCAAAACTTGCAAGCAACCAACAGATCCGATTGGAGTAATTCCTAAGATACTTGCTATTTTAAGAAGTTAAATTGTTAATGGAATAAAGTCGATTGGTTAAAATTAGAACCTAATGTTGTATCCATAAATGACTTCTATCATATATGGTAATCTTTCTATGCCCGAACTTCGCAACTGGAAAAAGAATCGTCTTTATATAAATTCAAAGAATATTAATAATTCATGAGTAAAGCCATATACCTTGCCACGACGGAACCCAATAGCGGAAAATCTATCGTATCCTTGGGCATGATGCAGTTATTGTTGGGAAAGACCGCCAAGGTGGGTTATTTCCGCCCCATTATCGATGACTTTGAAAAGGGCAAGATCGATGACCACATAGATACTGTACTTAAACATTTTGAAGTAGACCAAACATTTGAAGATTCCTATGCCTATACCCGTAGCCAAGTGGTACAACTTAAAAATATGGACAAGGATGATGAAATTATAGGCAATATCATCAACAAGTACAAGGCCATTGAAGATAGGTTCGATATTGTAGTGGTGGAAGGAACGGATTTTTCTGGGGAGGGCGCCATTATAGAATGGGACATTAATGTACTTATTGCCAAAAATTTGGGAATTCCGGCAATTATAATAGCCAACGGAATGGGCAAATCCCTTCAAGAATTGGTCGGAAATATATACATGGCCTATGACTCCTTTAGGGAAAAGGGCGTTGAAGTTCTACTGACCGTTGCCAATAAAGTACAACCAGGTAATATGGAACAGGCAGTATTGGGTCTCAAGACAAAACTGCCAAAAAAAGTATTGATAGCCGCAATCCCCTTGAACCCTGTTTTGGGAAATCCGACCGTAAAGGAAATTGCTCAGGCCCTATCGGCCAAGGTTTTGTTCGGAGAAGATTTCATAAACAATCAGGCCGGTGAATTTAGCGTGGGTGCCATGCAGCTCCGCAATTACATAACCCATTTAAAAAAGGATAGCTTGGTCATTACCCCTGGTGATAGGGCAGATATTATTTTAGGCGCTTTACAGGCCAACATCTCCAGTAATTACCCCAATCTATCTGGTATTGTCCTAACAGGCGGTCTATTACCAGAGGATTCCATTATTAAACTTATTGAGGGACTTTCCGATATTATACCTATCATCTCGGTTGCGGATGGCACCTTTTCGGTAACCAACCGCATTGGAACTATTAAACCCAGGATCTATCCCGAGAACAAGGAAAAAATAACTACCTCCATACAGGAATTTGAAAAATATGTCCCCACAAATGAATTGGCCGAGCGACTTATTACCTTTAATGCTGAGGGAATTACCCCAAGAATGTTCCAGTACAATCTTCTTAAACGGGCAAAATCGACCAAGAAGCATATTGTCCTCCCGGAAGGAAATGACGAACGCATTTTAAAGGCTACTAAGAAACTTCTGGACACCAATGCCGTTACCATTACATTATTGGGAGATACGGAGCAAATAATGGCAAAAATTTCAGAATTGGATATTAGTTTGGATGCCAATAGCTTCAATATTATAGACCCCAAATCTTCCCCCAATTTCTTGGATTACGCCACCACGCTATACGAACTGCGCAAAGAAAAAAATGTTAATCTTGCCATGGCGAAAGATCTTATGGAGGATGTTTCCTATTTCGGAACCATGATGGTCTATAAGGGCCATGCCGACGGAATGGTTTCAGGGGCGGTACATACTACCCAGCATACCATTAGGCCGGCACTACAATTTATAAAGACCAGGCCTGAGGTGTCCATTGTTTCCTCTGTCTTCTTTATGTGCCTTCCCAACCGCGTCACCATATTCGGGGATTGCGCTATCAATCCCAACCCCACGGCCGAACATTTGGCGGAAATTGCCATTTCTTCCGCGGCCACCAGTCAGGCGTTCGGCATTGAACCAAAAATTGCCATGTTATCCTATTCATCAGGGGCTTCGGGAGTTGGCGAAGACGTGGATAGAGTGCGTAAAGCCACAGAAATTATAAAAAGAAAACGACCCGGTTTAAAAGTAGAAGGCCCCATACAATACGATGCAGCAGTAGACATAAATGTTGGCAAGAGTAAATTGCCGGATTCGGAAGTGGCAGGACAGGCCAGCGTATTCATTTTTCCAGATCTAAATACTGGAAACAATACCTATAAAGCCGTTCAAAGGGAAACCGGTGCCCTGGCCATTGGCCCAATGCTACAAGGTCTAAACAAACCTGTTAACGACCTTAGCCGGGGCTGTACAGTGGAGGATATCTATAACACAGTTGTCATCACCGCCATACAGGCACAAGGCCTATAATTTTAAAACAATAAATCCAAAACTATGAACATACTGATCTTAAATGCAGGAAGTTCTTCCATAAAATATCAATTGATTCAAATGCCTTCAGAGCTTATAATTGGGAAGGGGCTGATAGAACGAATCGGTTCAAAAAATGCTACGGTGAAGTATAAAACCAACACTGTGGATATTGAGGAGGCGATGTTGATTCCAAACCACAGTGCCGGGTTCCAGAAAATGGCCACTCTACTGATGGATCCAGATAAAGGCGTTATCGCAAACGTTAATGACATTGGTATTGTAGCCCATAGGGTAGTACATGGCGGCAATAGTTTTTCCGAAACAACAGCAATTACACAGGAGGTTAAAGATAAAATAAGGGAAATTTCTATATTGGCTCCCTTACACAACCCTCATAATTTGGAAGGAATTTTATTGGCTGAGGAAGCTTTTCCCAAGGCCAAACAAATTGCCGTTTTTGATACCGCTTTTCACCAAACCATGCCAGTCAAGGCCAAAAAATATGCATTGCCCAATGAATTTTATACAGATCACGGTATCCAGGCCTATGGTTTTCACGGCACCAGTCACAAATATGTGTCCGAGAAGGCAATTTCCTTTTTAAAATTAAAATCCTCCAAGATAATTACCATACATCTGGGCCATGGATGTAGTATAACTGCCGTAAGGGATGGAAAAAGCGTTGACCATTCCATGGGGTTCACCCCTGCTAACGGACTTATCATGGGCTCTAGAAGTGGGGACATAGATCATTCCCTTATCTTTTATTTGGTAAATAATTTGGGCTATGGTTTGGAGGAAGTCAATGCTTTACTCTCCAAAAAAAGTGGTATGCTAGGGCTTACAGGCCATAGGGATTTAAGGGACATTGAAGCCAAAGCCAAAACTGGAAATAAAGAATGTATCCTGGCCTTGGAAATGAATGCCTACCGCATAAAAAAATATATAGGCGCCTATGCTGCAGCCATGAACGACTTGGATGCCGTAGTCTTTACTGCCGGCATCGGGGAAAATTCCAGTACTCTCAGAAACCTTGTATGCACGGATATGGATTATCTGGGCATAACATTGGACCCTGCCAAAAATGAATCAAAATCTTCCAATATAAGGGAAATTGGCAGTACCAAGGCCAAAGTTAAAATCTTGGTAGTACCTACCAATGAAGAACTGGAAATTGCGAAACAGGCCTTCGGTCTATCCTAGAACCAATAATTATGGTATAGATTTTAAGCAACGTTGGGAGAAATCAAATTTTCCATGATGACCTATAAGTGGTATCACCAGACAAAATTACCGTTTGTCATAAACCAGGGTTACTCCTTTTTTGCCTTACATGTTTTAATTCCAAAAGGAAGGTACAACGGACAAAATCCCATAAAGCTGGTAAGGAAAAAGATAATGGCCAAAACCACCAATACAATACCCAACACCCCGGAAATAGTACCGTTATAATAAAGAGCGATCAATGCCGCCGCTATCACAAAACGCAAGGTTCTGTCCAAATTACCCATATTTTTCTTCATGATTATAAATTTAAGTTATAGAACTTTTAAAAACCAAAAACGACCTTTCAATGCCATTGTTAAGGAATATTTTTTATGTAAACATTAAGCTGTCAAAAGCATCCTTTGGTGCTTCATTCCCAAGGATCCAGGCAACTTTCTGCTTTTTCCATTTTTTTAATTTGATAAATCAAAGTAAATGGATATGTATTCCTATTCAAATGATATATGTCATTTCAGGGACCAATACCTTTAAATAATTTTGTAGTACGCCAAGTATTATGGTACTTAAAGCAAATTATCATGGAAAAACAAATCATATATAACTCAAATCTGCATTTTGAACACGAAATTTGGAGGCGGGAACTCTTCTTTTGGCAGGATGAACTCATCATTTTCAATAACAGGCTTAGTGAGCTGGTTACTAGATGGACCAAAAAAGAGGTATTAAATCAATTGGACCACTTTCAGAACGAATTTATCCTACATGGTGGAGTAATCGAGGATTTTTTGGAAGAAATGGAAATCCATGAATCCCGAATGGCCGATCAAGATTTGTTGTCACATGATGCCATGGATACCATGATGGTAAAAAAACACATGGAGTTCCGAAAAAAAATGGAAATACAGGAAGAGATCTATACAGCTCTTAAAAGGGAATTCTTTCGTTTTTTGACCAAGTACCTATAAATTATATGTTTGGTATAAAATTTCCACAAAAACAAAATCTTAAAAGATACAACGCCCTATTTGTAATACTTACCAAATATGGGTTTGAGGATGTAATGGCCAGTAGCAAGGCAAGAAAATTTATCCCTAAAAATTACCTTTTAAAACATCCTGATAAGGCAAAGAAATTATCAGAATCCACTTTTGAACGCATCCGCATGGTGCTAGAAGAATTGGGTCCTTCCTATGTAAAGTTGGGGCAAATTATGAGCAACCGGGACGATATGTTGCCAGCAGACCTGGTTAAGGAGCTAGAAAAACTACAGGACCATGCTCCTCCCCTACAGAATTTTGACGTAGAAAAAGTTTTATCACAAGAACTGGGTATCGACTGCTCCCAGCACTTCTCTTCCATTGATCCCAAACCTTTGGCGGCGGCCTCCTTGGCCCAAGTTCATAAAGCGCAGCTACTTAATGGGGATTGGGTTGTGTTAAAAATACAACGCCCCAATATAGCCGAAGTCATTGCTTCTGATATTTCCATTATGAAGGAAGTTGCGGAAGCTATGGAAAAATATAGCACACAGGTCAAGGCCTTTCAGCCATTAAAGTTAGTGGAGTCCTTTGAAAAAAGCGTCAACGAAGAACTTAGTTTTCTTAGGGAAATGGACAATATGGAACATTTCGCCAAAAATTTTAAGGGCAACGAGGCTATCTATGTCCCTCTTCTATATCGGGAATTGAGCAATGACCGCATAATATGTATGGAATGGGTAGACGGAATAAAGGTTTCCCAACTGGAGAAATTAAAAGAAAGCAACATTGATTCCCGCGCCGTTGCCAAAGTTGGGGTAGATCTATATTTGGAACAGGTTTTGGAGCATGGTTTTTTTCATGCCGACCCACACCCTGGAAATCTATTTGTGTTACCCGAGATTCAAAAAATCTGCTTTATAGATTTTGGCATGATGGGTACCATTATGCCCAATGACAAGGAAGCACTTATAGAACTACTGCTTTCTTTTTTAAAAAAGGACGTAAGGAAAATCATCTCCGTCCTAAAAAAGATAGCCTTAAAAACTGACATCCCGGATGAAAAAAAACTGGAGTATGATTTGTACGAATTGGTTGAAGGTATAAGTAATACATCTATCCGTAACATTAAACTTGGGATTACCTTAAAACAGTTCAAAAATGTTCTTTACGAGAATAAGATTACTATACCGCATTACCTATATATCCTTATAAGGGCCCTGGTAATAATTGAAGGTGTAGGCCTAAAATTGGATCCTGAATTCAACATAACGGATAATCTACAACCCTATATGGCCAAGATAACCCGTAAAAGATTTGGCCTAAAGCGACTTTTTCAAAAGAACCTGAATAGATTTCAGGATTACAATGCGCTGTTGGATAAATTGCCGACCGACATTAATGAAATAGTAGATAAGATTAAAGATGGAAAATTGGTTATTGTACATGAGCACAAAGGTCTGGACGATTTTAGAAAGTCTCTGAAAACTGCCTTTAACCGTTTGGTCTACGCGGTTATTATTGCCGCACTCTCCATTGGCTCTGCCCTTTTGGTAATGGCCGATATGCCTCCAAAGATTAGCGGAATACCCTTATTGGGCGCAATAGGTTTTAGTCTTTCCGCCATTATTGGATTGGTTATTCTAATCTCAATTTATAGGAATAAGGAAGAGTAAACCTTATTCCATTTCTTCCATTAGATGATGACAGAATGGGCAAAACTTTAAGTGATCATTTTATAAATACAGTTCGGAATCATTATCTTTATTCCTAATTGTATTTTTCATAGCATTGTCCAAAATAATATCCAAAAAATGAGAATAATTTCATGGAATGTCAACGGCATTAGGGCCGTTGCCAAAAAAGATTTTTTCGAATCCATAAATAAAATGGCACCTGATATTCTATGTCTTCAAGAGACCAAGGCCCAAGACCATGAGGTTGAGGAGACCCTTTCCGCAATGGAACATTATACCATGCATTACAATTCGGCCGATAAAAAAGGATATTCCGGTACTGCACTTATCAGCAAAATAGAACCTATTGCCGTAACCAAAGATATGCAGGTATCGGAACATGATAGCGAAGGTAGAATACAGTGTGCGGAGTACAATGATTTTTACTTGGTGAATGTCTACGTGCCCAATTCCGGACAGCAATTGGATCGTCTGGACTACCGTAAACAATGGGATGCCGATTTTTTAAAGTACCTGAAAAACCTTGAAAAGACAAAACCTGTAATTGCTTGTGGGGATTTTAACGTAGCCCATAGGGCAATAGACCTTAAGAACGACAAAAGCAACTATAACAAAACTGCAGGATACACCCAAATTGAAATTGATGGCATGGACAATTTTATTGAAGCCGGTTTTGTAGACTCGTTCAGGCATTTTCATCCAGATACCATAGCATATACCTATTGGAGCTATCGTTTCAAGTCCAGGGAAAGAAACACGGGCTGGCGAATAGATTATTTCTTGGTAAGCAAGTCTTTGGTAGATCGTATAAAATCTGTAGATATCCTATCGGATTATTTTGGTTCCGACCACTGCCCCATTGCCTTGGAAATAGAATTCTAGAAAGACCTGTAGTGCCCTATATATTCCTGTAGGACACTGATTTGAAAATCCCCAACAACCCTAAGTTCGGCATCCGCGTTCATAAGTACCAATCCATATGCCAAATGCGATAGCTTGCAGTCGCTTACAACCTGTTTTTGGATTCCAGTAAAAACCGGCCTAAAATGTTGGTCTATATCCAGACCGGCAGATTTGCCTACGGTCATGGCCTTGATGACAGCCTCGGTAATTTGTTTTGGCGATAATCCTTGATCCAACAAATCGCTGGCTAAATGCTTTAATCGAAGACTATAGTAGAAATCCATAAAATGGGCTATACTGTCTACAGTCTTATTATCCGAGTTATAAATAGAGATTTCCATAAATTTTGTTCCTAACAGATTAGACAGTGATATTGGGCAAGCAAATGGTCATAATTTTTTGGCATACCCAAAAACCATTTTTTTAAACTCCATGAAGTCTTTGGTAAACAAATCCATTTGGTCCCTGATATTTGCATGTTTTTCCCTGAAATCCTGATCGGATAGTCCTTTCTCCCCCTTCATTAAACGGGCCAATAGACTTTCATGGGCTACAATATCTTCGGCCAAATAATCAAATAAGGTTTCGTGAATCTTGTCCAGATATTGTAACATCTGTCCGTATTCCGAAGCTTTCACCTGTTCCTTATCCAGCAAATCCGTAAAGAACCTGGCTTCGTCCTTCCAAAATGCAATAATGTTCAACCATTCCCTACTTTCCTTATGTAAGGTGTCCAACCCTTCACCTATCAATATTTCCTTTTTTGATTTTGGTCCAGTGCTCATAGCTCAATAAATTAAAATTCCTAGTTATTAGTCCAAATATCTTTTGATGAAACTGGTCCTTAGACTATTTCTTGCAGTCTTCAATATCGATTCTATCTCCTGAACGGTACTATTGTGTATTTTGGCAATTTCCGATATATCAAATTGATGTTCCGTAAATAGTTCAAATACCCTTCTCATTTGCTCGGGCATATGACATAGCACCATTTCTGAGTGTTTTCTAATGTTCTCCGCTCCCAACTCCTTATCCAATTGGAGTAATACTTTTTGATCGTCATCCCCAACAAAAATATGGTTTAGTACATAGTCATCCTTGGCATAGGAAATATCATCCAATTCTTCGTTCATAATTAAATCCCCGTCTCCATCCGTAGTGAATTTTTCCTGCATGCTTTCCCATTCAGGTTGCGAATAAGTATCTATATTTTCAAGGAACAAGGCATCAAATTCTTCCTCCACAAAGATTGTCTCCAGCAAATCATCCACTTTCTTGAACATCCATGCATGCAGCTCATTTTTATTATTTATCTCATCCAAATGGTCATATACCTCTATAAAAAGCTGATCAATAATATCGTCCGCCTTATACCTGTTCCTATCTATCTTACCCTTTACCACGGCACGGTTGAGATTTTTTTGGACATATCGCCTCACTTCGGGCATGGTCTTTAACAATAACTGATTGAATGCCTTAAGGTCTCCCTCCTTTTTTAACCGTATTAAATCAGAAAAGGAATTGGCTACAAACACGTGAAACTCCCTTTGACTTTGAAATATATTTACTGACTCTTTCATACCTTATATTATTATATTTTAAATTGATATACTCCAAAAATGCCAACTTCCTTCATCTAAAAAAATGATTTAAATCATCTATCCCGAATCCATCCAGATAAATAAATCTTGGTTGTAATCCTAGAAGTGACCTAGTACTTAACCTAATTTCTCCAACTTTTCCTCTATCAGCTGCGTTTGCTGGAAAGTGTGGCGAACCAAAAGAAGTAAGTGTCCTTTTTTTAATGCTTTGAGATAAAAATTAACCTTATCCTCCGTTATGCCCAATCCCCTTAAAATTCCATACGGTCCGGCCGACATAGATCCCAGTGGTCTTCCCGATATATCAAATAGGAATTGGGAGGCCAAGGCTCCTGCAATAAAGAGGGTTCCAAACTCTGTGTGGGGAAATACTCCAAAATTTACCTTTTCTTTTAAAACCTTATTCCAATAAGCGTTCAACTCCGATTCTTGATCAAAATCCCAGTTGCCTTTGGCATCAAGATTGTTTCCAAGCTTTCCCAGGACAGATATTTGCGGTCTTTCTATATCTTCATCAAGAATAATTTCAATGGCCTTACGCAACATCTTTAGATGCTCATAATCCCTCAAAATAAAATTATACACCGCTTTATTGACCCTAGTATTCATTTGATACAGAATGATGAAATGGCTAGGTTGGTATATTCGTCCATCCCTAATTTAAGAACTAATGCCTGTAAATGATATGATTTATATCATTTCCAAAGCATTTTAATAGACTTATTTTTGAGTATCATTTTAAAATATGTAATAATCAAAAAAATCAGTAATCATGACAAACAACGACGGAAATATTCTTTTAGCTTTATTGACAGGTGCTGCCATAGGTGCAGGTATTGGAATTCTATATGCGCCGGATAAGGGCATAGAGACCCGGCATAAAATAAAGCAAAAGGTGGGGGAAACTACCCACGACCTAACAGATAGAATCTCCCATGCCAAGGAAGAGCTTACCAAAACTGCCAATGAAAAAAAAGATGCCTTTGACCGAAAACTGGACGAAGCCATCTCCACTATGAGCTATAAGGCAGATGACATTATTGCTACCTTGGAGCGCAAATTGGAAGACTTAAAAAAGAAAAACGCCCAATTTCAAAAATAAGGTAGTATGGCCTTGGAAGAACTTAAGAGAGACCTTACAGAAGCAGAAGCCGATGTAAGGTCTTATCTAGAAAATAGCGAGGAGTATGCCAAGCTAAAAATATTTAAAGTACTTATGGAGCTTGTGACCATATTTGCGCAAACCCTTTTAATTGGGGCTTTGGCCCTACTTGCATTGGTTTTGTTATCATGGGCCGCATCCAATGCTCTGAACGAAGCCTTGGAAAGTGCTTACCTTGGGTATTTACTGATTGGTATGAGCTATGTACTAATAGCTGTTATCTGTTATTTTCTTAGGAACAGGCTCAATGGGCCAGTACTACGTACATTTTCCAAACATTATTTTGATTAAGACTATGGGGAAGCAATACAACTCTTTTAAAGAAATTGATGAAAGGCTAATGGTTTTGAAATTACAGCGCAAAATTGAAATTGAAAGCCTCAAACTTAATATCAACCAGGTAAAGGCAAATCTAAGACCTCTGCAATTGGCAGGAAACCTTAAAGGTAGCATACAACAAATGCTATTGATCTATGCTATTAGGAAGCTAAAGTCCATATTTAGAAGAAGGTAACATCGTATTTTTTAGTTAATCCCCCATGCCAAGCTTAAAAATCCGCTACCTCCCTAAGCCCCTTTTCATTTAAAATAATGATCCTTCTTCCATGATCGGTGGCGATCAGGCCTTCGTTCTTAAGATCAGTTAAGGTACGGATAGCGGTTTCTGTTGCGGTACCTATCATACCGGCAAAATCCTCCCTCGGTATTCCTATTCCCCCATTGGGTTTGTCCTGTATAACATGTTTATCATAAAGTTCCAACAGGGCCTTTGCAGCCCTTTGCCTTACCGAGGCAAATGCCATATCCACCAATTGTTCCTGCAGATGCATAAGATTATTCGATATCATTCCAATAAATTTCTGTGAAACTACAGAGTTGCCATAAATTAATTTGGTAAAATCCTTCCTAGGTATGGCGCACATTTCGGCATCTTCCAACACAGTAGCATTTTCAACATAAACTTTATTGGAATTCAATAAAGATATTTGTCCAACAAAATCTCCCGGACCATATATGCCAGTCACAAATTCCTTTCCGGATTCCGTACTCTTATAGGTCTTTACACTGCCCTTTTCTATAAAATACAAGGATTTGGCATTATCGCCTTCCCAAAAAACAATATCCCTTTTATGGTAGGTTTTAAGGGGATAATCCTTGGATAGACTTTTCAAATCATGGTATTGGGAGGCCTCGTCCAGGAATTTATTTAGGCCTTCCATGTTTTTGGCAATCTCCTTTTTAAGAAAGTCGCTCTTTCGTAATCGGGAGGAAATAGCTTCCAGCAATTCCTTTTCCTCAAATGGCTTGGTGAGATAATCGTCCGCCCCCAAATTCATTCCCAGTCTCACCTCTGCCCTATCTGTTTTTGCGGTCAAAAATATAAAGGGTATGCTAGCGGTTGTACTGTTTTTGCCCAATATTTCCAATACCCCATATCCGTCCAGTTCAGGCATCATTATATCGCATATGATTACGTCTGGCCTAAATTTTTCCGCAAGTTCTACCCCAATTTTTCCATTCTCGGCGGTAGCTACCTCGTAATTGGCCAATTCCAATATGTCTGCTGTATTTTCCCTTACATCCTTGTTATCTTCAATTAATAGAATCCTTTTCATATTCGTTTATATTTATGGGCAGTTTTAGACTGAAGGTGCTTCCTTTCCCCAATTTACTTTTAAACCCTACAGTTCCGCTTAGAAGCCCCGTATACTGTTTTACTATATTAAGACCAAGTCCCGTCCCTTGGAAATTGGTGGCATTTTCCGCACGGTAAAATCGCTCGAACAACTTTTTCTGATTTGCCTTAG
Source organism: Arenibacter algicola (assembly GCF_000733925.1). NCBI lineage: Bacteria > Pseudomonadati > Bacteroidota > Flavobacteriia > Flavobacteriales > Flavobacteriaceae > Arenibacter > Arenibacter algicola. Next base: position 2,198,005 of record NZ_JPOO01000001.1, on the reverse strand, counting down.
GGATGCCGATTCCTTGATCCTTAACATGGATAAATAGCTCTTTATCATTAGCATCAACTTCCAATCCAATAATTTGTCCTTCCATGGAATACTTAATGGCATTAGAAAGTAGATTAATAATAATATGGTTCAACAATTTGGGGTCAAGACAAACCGATATAGAAGGTTGGGAATACTTTAAAACAATGTCCTGACCCTCTTTTTTGTTTGGTTCCATCTCATCTACCAACATTTTTAAGAATTGTATCAACTCAAAAAACTGTGGTTTCACAGATACCTTGCCCTCTTCCAACTTGCTTAAGGATAGAAAATCGTTAAGAATAACAACAAGATCCCTCACATTGGTCCTAATCCTGGAGACATGCTTCATCCTCCTATCCTCCTTACCTGGCTCATTCTGTTTTCCTATAAGTATAGCCGAAGAAAGAATAGCACTCAAAGGTGTGCGGAATTCATGGGAGGCTATCGTAATAAAACGGGATTTTAACTCATTTAGTTCCTTTTCCACCATTATTGTCCTTTCAAGTTTATGCTGTACCTCTTTCTGCTCGGTAACATTGTTATAAACGAACAAGGCCCACATTATTTTCTTTTCATCAGAATAGAGCGGTGTAGAATTAACAGCATAGCATTGATCGTGAAAATCTACTTCAAAAGAAATATTGCCCCCCCTTAGAGTTTTTCGAATATCCGATTTTATTTTTTTGATCTGTATTTTTGAAAAAACAGGGATATCATCTATTGGAATTCCTTCAAAATCCGACTTTTTAATGTTGATTCGGTCCATTTCCTCCCCTTCCACATAAACCAATTCATAATCGGAATTAAATACCATGATGACCCCATTGGGAAAATTATGTGCAATAGCAGTGAACAAGGCCCTACTGAGATTTGCCTTCCTTTGAGCTCTTTGGGTCTCGATCATTTGATCTTCCAGATTTAAATTGGTCGATACCAGTTTTTCTACCGTAGTTTGAACTTCCCTAGTCCGTTCTTCAACTTTGTCTTCCAATACATGGGCATATTCCTCCAGTTTTCTCTTGGCATCCTGAATTTCGGTAACATCGTTGAGAACCCCAATGAAATGCGTCAGTTTCTGATCTTGATCATATAGGGGCGTAATAAACAAATCGTTCCAAAAAAGAATGCCGTCCTTACTGTAATTCCGAATCAATACCCGGCAGGAACTACCGTGGTCAATGGCTTTGGACATAAAGGCAATTTCGGGCTGGTTACGATCGCCGTTCTGCAAGAATCTGCAATTTCTCCCCAGAACTTCATTGGCCCCATATCCGGTAATTCGGGTAAAGGCCTTGTTAGAATATATAATGGGAAGATCGGGATGCTGGGCATCCACAATAATAATACCGTTGCCTACGGCTTCCAAGGCCCTGTTTCTAATTTTTAAGGTTTCTTGGGTCAACTTGGTTTCCGTAATATCCAGTCCAGAACTTACGACAGCTATAATTTCATTGTTTCCATTCCTCAAGGCAGCATTGCTCCATTGAATTAGGTGCTCTTGCCCTCCTTTGGCAACAATAGGGTTTTCATGAAAGTTGGGCAGATCTAATTTATCTTCAAAAATAGATTCAAAAAGTTGGATCAATTGGTTTTGCTTCCTTTTAGGTATAAATTCCTTAAACCAGTTTTTATTCAAAATAGCATCTTGTTCAATTCCCAATATTTCACTGGTCCTTTTATTGACAAGTTGAACGGTATGGTCCTTATTGATCACTAAAAACATGGAAGGCGAAGTGTCCATATATTGGCGGAGCAATTTTTTTTCCATCACCAGGGCGTGTTCTGCAGTCTTCAACTCTGTATAATCCTGCATAAAGCCTTCCCGTCTATAAGGAATATCATTTTCATCCATAATACAGGAACCGTGCTCCCATATCCATTTTATTTCCTTTTTTGAGGTAATTATCCTATACCGAAGCTGGTACGATCCTTTTTCCATTACGGCCCTGTCAAGTTCAGACTCAACCTGTGGCAAATCCTCTGGGTGAATTAAATTTCCCCAATTAAGTTTAGAGTTACCATAAAACTGATCAGGGGCATATCCACTAATAGTTTTGGAAGCCTCGCTAATGAATTCCATGGACCATGGCTTGGCAATACTACAACTGTATACAATTCCGGCAACATTGGTGACCAAAGTTCTGAACTTCCTGTCGCTTTCAAACACCGGGTTATCCGCTCGCTTGCAGTAGATCACTTTTAGGCTTTGGCCTTTTAGTACGGTTGGTACGATCCTAATATCGATAGGAAATTTAACCCCAGTCTTTTCCCGACCATAAAACTGATTGGGCCCTACTACAATCTCATTCATTTCCGCAGCAAGAGCATTGATCTTCCAGTCAGGAATAATCAAATGGATATCCTGCTGTAGCAACTCACCCTCAACATAACCGAACATTTGTTCTGCCGACTTGTTGGCGGTGAGAATAAATCCATTTTGGTCTACCACAATAAGTCCGGCTAAGGAAGATTCAAAAATGGATTGAAAAAGATCGCTATTTGTTATTTTTTCATTCATTGCCCTTTTACTGATTTTCACTTTATGGTCTTGGCCGCACCAACAAGGACGGACCGCTAAGGAGTTTTGTTGAATACACACTATCCATGGAGGCCTGTATTCCAATAATTTAGTACTCAGTTACACAAATGTATTGTTCACTATAGCTGAAAGAAATGATATCCGTCATAAGCTGTATCTGGATCCTAAAAACCTGATAACGGTCATATGTGCATTTCTTTATATGGAATAATTTTGATTCAAATTCTAAATAAAGGGATTATGACAACAGGCTTGGTCCTTTCTGGCGGTGGTATAAGGGGTGTTGCCCATATAGGGGCCATAAAGGCATTGGAGGAATACGGTATTTATCCTACCCATATTGCTGGCACCAGCGCAGGGGCCATTGTTGGAGCCTTGTACGCTGCCGGCTGTAATTGGGAAGAAATGTTGGATTTTTTTAAGTCCACAGAAATTTTCAGTCTTACCAATTATGCTATGGGAAAACCTGGCTTTTTGGATACAGAAAAATTCCATGATCAATTAAAGGCCTACATATCCCATGATACTTTCGAATCTTTGGGGAAGCAACTTTATGTAACGGCTACCAACCTACTTGATGGCACTTTGAATGTTTTTAGTGAAGGTGAACTAATAAAACCCGTATTAGCTTCGGCAGCTGTTCCTGGACTATTTGCCCCTGTAGAGATTAATAAAGGATATTACGTAGACGGCGGCACTTTGAATAATTTTCCTGTGGACCTTATAAAAAAGTATTGTGATCAGATTGTGGGGGTATATGTAAATCCGTTCAACCATGTAAGCATCAAGGAACTAAACCATGTGAACAAGGTTTTGGAAAGGGCCTATCATGTTATGGTGGCCAATGAAACCACCAAGAAATTTAAAGACTGTGATATATTGATACGTCCGGCCAACATGGATCGTTTTGGTATGTTTACCCTAAAAAATTTAGATATTATTCTAGATTTGGGTTATAATGCAACCATGAACGCACTGAAGAACAGTGACCTTGCCTCAGAATTACTATCAGCAGCAGAATTGGAAGCTATGAATGGTTTTTCCATGGATACTTCCATTATTGGCAATCCGCAGGATTAAACTTTCTTGAATATCTTTTAATACCTTTAATTTTGAATTTTAGATATTGGATATTTACCCAGAGGAACGCTTAATTAAGGAATTTTAAATTCTTACCCCAGCTTATTACAACAACCGACTAGTGTATTTAACCTGTTATAATTAATTTTCCAAGTGCTATCCAAATGGCAAAAGAAATTATCATTTTCCTTTAAACACACATCCTATATAAAATGCCCTGGGCCCGTACTGACCAATCTTGCGTCCATTAAAACCTTAATCCAAAGGATTTAAGGGATAACACTATTGGGGTAAGCACGAAAATATAACACCCTTGCCCTTTTGAACAATTGTGCCAAGACCAGTGCCCCAAATGCAAATAGGGCAGAATATCCCAATTGTTCCCAAGAAAGCAACTGCAACGAAAATGCCGCTGCCAGGGGAGTGCTTAGGTTAGCACCTAAAGTCAAGGCCAAAGACAGAATAATTGCTCCCCAAACCCATAAATTAGTTGTTATTTCATTTATGAAAAAGGATTCCCTTTGCTTTGGTATATTAAATACGTTGAGCAATTGGGCAAATACCAAGGTATAAAAAGCCATATTATTAATAGTTTCAGGGGAAAATTTCAGAATCTTATCCGCATAGGCAACAATGCCAAGAACAGCAATACTGATGGACAGCCCGTAGAGTACAATAAAATTCCAATCACTTTGTGACAATATAGGGTCCTTTGGTTTTTTGGGCGGTTGTTCCATGATATCCTTTTCCCCCTTTCCAAAACCCAAGGCCAATGCAGGAAAAACATCGGTCACCAAATTCAGGAACAGTATTTGTAAAGGCAACAGAGGTGATGGCAAATTTAATAAAGCGGCAAAGCCTACCGTAAGTATTTCTGCCAAATTGCAGGATAATAAGTAAACGACAAATTGGCGAATATTCTGAAATATTACCCTCCCTTGCCTTATCCCCAATTCCATGGCCGTAAACTTATCATTTTTCAAAATCACGTCTGCCACTTCACGGGCTGCCTCCGCACCCCTAATGCCCATAGCTATACCTATGTCGGCCTTTTTTAAAGCCGGGACATCATTGATTCCATCTCCGATCATTCCAACAATATGGCCATGTTCTTGATAATAGTTTATCAAATTCAACTTTTGTTCCGGACCGACCCGAGCAAAAATAGAGGCATTCAACAAGACACTACCATTACCGTCGGTCCCATCCAAGCTCCTTGTAAGGTCCTTGCCATGCCAAATTCTGTCTGGGCCTGCATTAATTTCCAAGATCCCAACTTCCTGAGCTATTTTTTTTGATGTGCCGGGATGATCACCGGTAACCATAATCACTTTAATACCCGCCTTCTTGTAAATATCAATCACCACTTTCACATCTTCTCTGGCTGGATCCTGAAATCCTATGACCCCCAAAAAAGTAAGTCCGTCTAGAATATTTTCTCTTGCAGGGGCCTTCTCTTCTTCCTTATATGCGAAAGCCAGGGTGCGCAAACCTTGGGAGGCAAGAGTATCTACTTTTTGCTTCCATAAAAGTTTGTGTTCATTAAGGTCCAATTCTTTCCCATCCAAATCAAAATTACAATGGTCTACTAAACTTTCATATGCCCCTTTCGCATAGATGGTAAAGCCTCCTTGTCTTTGATGGGCCGTTGCCATTAACTTTAGTGTAGAATCAAATGGCAATTCCACTTTTTCCGGATTATTTCGTTTTACAAGCTCGGGATCATAACCCAAATTAATGGCAAAGTGCATCAAGGCCAATTCTATGGAATCGGCCTGTTCATCAATAGCTGTAGGGTCCACATTGTTACATAGGATCCCAGCCATGATCATTTTATCAAATACAAGGTTGTTCTTAAAGGTGGAAAAATAGGATTGTTCCCTTTGATTGAGATTATCCAGGCATGTTTCTCCATAAATTATTGTAGATACCACCATCCGATCTTCGGTCAAGGTACCTGTCTTATCCGTGAAGATGATATCTGTAGCCCCTAGAGTTTGTACAGCCTCCATTTTTTTAATGATGACCTGTTTTTGGGACAACCTCATCATTCCCCTTGCAAGGGCAATAGTGGCTACTATTGGCAAACCCTCGGGAATAGCCGCAACCGCCAAAGCCACTCCCGTTTCTATCATCAGCAAAAGATCATTGCCCCTAAAATAGCCAATGACCACAATTAATCCTGCTATACCGAGCGTTAACCAAATGAGCCATTTGCTCAATTGGTTTAATTTCTTCTCCAAAGGGGTGCGGTCCTTGTCCGCATCCAAACCCATTTGTTGAATAGTCCCCAATTGTGAATACTTTCCTGTTGCCGTAACAATGGCTCTCCCATAGCCCGCGCTAATCACTGTGCCCCTATAAACCATATTGGTACGATCCGTAACTGGAGTATCCTCCGGCAATGGTTCTATTCCTTTGCGAATCGAGAGACTCTCTCCTGTCAATACCGATTCTTTTACCGAAAGATTATCTACTTGTGTAAGGCGGGCATCGGCAGGAACGACATCACCCGGGCTCATAACAATGACATCACCAGGTACCACATCCGCGGCTTTGATATCCATTCTTTGTCCAGACCTTATTACATCTGTGCTTGCCTGCCCCATTTTTATCAGGGCCTCCAAAGATCTAACCGCTTTAAGTTCCATAAAATATCCTATGGCCACAGAGATAAATATGACAAATAAAATGGCGGCACTCTCTAGCTCATCACTGAAAACGTAGGCAAGAATTCCTGCCGCAAAAAGGATATAAATTATGGGATCCAAGAGTTGTTCCAGAAAAATTGCCCATCTTTTCTTTGGGTCTTGTGCCGGTATCCGATTTGGACCATATTTCTGCAAACGTTCCGGAATGCACTCTTTATCCAAACCGCGTTCCAAATCACTGCCTGTGCAGGCAATTATTTCCTGCAGGGAGTAAAAAAAAGCATTTTGCAGCATATGGGTTTAATTTACAAAAAATATGCCTTCCCGTCTTAACCACCCACACGGACATATTTTGGCTTTTGACGGGAAGGCATTGCTACTAACAAATAACCAACCAATAACTATCCGATTTGTACTTTTTTTGGAGGTGCTTTTTTAGCTTCCTCTTTCTTAGCTAGATTAAAGCTAAGGATACCGTCCTTGTAGGCGGCCTTAATTTCTTCCTGTTTAACATTCTCCGGTAGTTGCAACGATCGCTCAAAGGAATTATAGCTAAATTCCCTACGTGTGAATTTGTCCTCCTTTTCCTCTTTGGATTGCGACTTCTCGGCAGCAATATTTAAGCATCCATCATCAATGGTTACCTCAAAGTCCTTTTTTTGAAAACCTGGAGCAGCAAGCTCTATCTCAAAATGGTCACCGGTTTCCTTAATGTTCAAGGCTGGCTCCGACCTTTTCCCATTCCAGAAACTGTCAGGTAGCATATCCCTTACCCAAGCGCGATTATCGAAAAAATCGTCCATATCAAAAAAATCTTGGGTCATAAGGTTTCTAAATGGTCTTCTTTTAAATTTTACAAGTGTCATAATATTGTATTTTTAAGGGTTATATATTTATTATACTTTAAAAGTACTTCCAACCAGCTTGGCACAAAATGATTTAGGTCAGTCACACAAAATTTCTTTACATTTATTTTTACCGTATCAAATCACTGTAACAAAACTGCGCTAACCATATCCGAATTTGAATGAATGCGAAAGTTGGATTGTAATGTCTTGTTATACACATTTTAGTTAATTTAGACATATGATCAATCCAATCGATTTTGGCATTAAAGGGCTGTCCGATGAAGCCGTAAAACATTCTAGAAAAAAACATGGTGAAAATAGCCTAAGCTATAAAAGGGACAATAGCTTTTTGGACGCTTTAAAAAGTATTGCCCAGGAGCCGATGGTCATCCTATTGATGGTGGCCTCTTCAATCTATTTTATATCAGGAAATAATGGTGATGGAATATTTATGGTCGCTGCCATTATCCTTGTAGCCTCAATATCCCTTTATCAGGATTCCAAAAGTAGGATGGCCTTGGAAAAATTAAAAAGTCTTACCCAACCCAATAGCCAGGTCATTAGGAACGGAGAAGTCGTAGAAATACCCAGTGAGGAGTTGGTAGTTGGTGACAGTCTGATGGTTGAGGAAGGCAACACCATTCCTGCCGATGGGACCATTGTTCATTCCAACGATTTTTCTGTAAACGAATCCATACTTACGGGAGAATCCCTTTCCGTTTTTAAGGATGCATCAAAATTGGACAATAAGATATTTGGTGGCACTACAGTAGCCAGTGGCCTGGCGATCGCTACCATAACTGAAATTGGCAACAGCACCCAGTTGGGTAAAATTGGAAAAAGTCTTGAAGGTATCCAAGAGGAAAAGACCCCCCTGGAAAAACAGATTTCCAATTTCGTAAAACATATGTCCATTTGGGGCGGGATCATTTTTCTATTGGTCTGGGGAATCAATTACCTTCAATCACGGGAGGTATTGGAGAGTTTGCTAAAAGCCTTAACCTTGGCCATGAGTGTTCTGCCAGAAGAAATACCAGTGGCCTTTACCACTTTTATGGCCTTAGGTGCCTATAGGTTGATGAAAATGGGCATTGTTGTAAAACAAATGAAAACCGTAGAATCCCTAGGAAGTGCTACCGTAATCTGTGCGGACAAAACGGGCACCATAACCCAGAACAAGATGGAACTTGCCAAGCTCTTTACCTTGGATACGCGAGAGGTAGTTTCTGTAGATGCCCCAATGAATGATTCTCAAAAAGAATTGGTCACCATAGCGATGTGGGCCAGCGAACCAATACCTTTCGATCCTATGGAAAAGGCTTTGCATGAGGCCTATGGCAGAATTGCCTCTATAGACCAGCGGCCCCATTATAAAATGATACATGAGTATCCGCTAAGCGGAAAACCGCCTATGATGACCCATTTGTTCGAAAATAGTAAAGGTAACCGTATCATTGCAGCTAAAGGGGCTCCGGAAGCCCTTTTGGCAGCTTCCACGCTAACAGATGCCCAAAAAGAACAGATAAAGGATGTTTTAACCAGTTTGGGCCAAGAAGGATACCGAATGTTGGGTGTGGGACAGGCCATTTTTAAAGGGTCCTGCTTTCCGGAAAAACAACAGGATTTTCAATTTGATGTCAAGGGATTAGTGGCTTTTTATGACCCTCCAAAAGATAACATTCGCGAGGTGCTTAAAGATTTTGAAAAGGCCGGAATACAGGTAAAATTGGTTACAGGAGATAATCCCGCCACTTCCATGGCCATTGCCAAACAAATTGAATTTCCTGGCTATGAAAAAAGCATGACCGGGGAGGAATTAATGCAATTAGGGGATGCAGAATTACAACAAAAGGTAATTTCCACCCAGGTCTTTACACGTATGTTTCCTGAAGCCAAACTAAGAATTGTTAACGCCATTAAGGCTAATAACGAAGTAGTGGCCATGACAGGTGACGGGGTCAACGACGGACCTGCGCTTAAGGCATCGCATATCGGTATTGCCATGGGAAAAAAAGGAACTGAGATTGCCAAGCAGGCCGCCTCCTTGATCTTGGTAGACGATGACCTTTCCAAAATGGTAGATGCCATTGCGATGGGCAGAAAGATTTATGGCAATTTAAAAAAGGCTATCCAGTATATCATATCCATTCATATCCCCATCATATTAACGGTATTTATCCCCTTGGCATTGGGGTGGGCCTATCCCGCCATATTTTCACCCTCCCATGTTATATTATTGGAATTGATCATGGGCCCCACCTGCTCCATTATTTATGAGAACGAGCCGATGGAGAAAAATACGATGATCCAAAAACCAAGGCCATTTACTACAACTTTTTTCAAGTTCAAGGAATTGGTAACCAGTATCATTCAGGGGCTGGTAATCACCCTAGGATCTTTATCGGTATACCAATACGCAGTTTTTGAAGGATATAACGAATCCGTAACAAGAACTATGGTGTTTATGGTCTTGATTTCTTCCAATATTTTTCTGACCCTGGTAAACCGCTCTTTCTATTATTCCATTTGGACCACTTTAAAATATAAAAACAACTTGGTGCCATTGATTATAGGGATTACTTTGATCCTCTCTGCACTGTTGCTCTTTGTGCCCCCATTGACAAGATTTTTTCAATTTGAAACCTTGAACACAAATCAGCTGGGTATTGCTGTTATAGCTGGTATGATTTCCGTACTCTGGTATGAAATTGTGAAAGGGATAAAACGGGCCAAGGGGAAATTTAAATAATACTAGGGATTTACAGCTAGTAAAATAGCTAAAGTTTAACCCCAAAAGCCAAATCCCCTGCATCTCCTATACCCGGAACAATATAGCCTTTGCTATTTAATTGGGTATCAATGGCGGCTATCCACAAATGGGTATTCTTTGGAAAAACTGTCTTAATATGGTCTATCCCGGATTGGGAACCAATTACCGATAAAATATGAATCTGCTTGGGCTTGCCATGGTCCTTAAGGGCATTTAAAACATTCTCCAACGTTTTTCCTGTGGCCAGCATTGGATCCGTAAGAATTAAGGTTTTATTTTCCAAGGATGGGGCAGCAAAGTATTTCACTATAACTTCAAAAGCATCCTCATCTCCACGGTGATGCCTATATGCAGAAATAAAAGCATTTTCCGCATTGTCGAAATAGTTTAACAGACCCTGATGTAATGGGAGTCCGGCACGTAAAACGGAGCACAGCACCAAATCATCAATAGGCATGGACATTTCTTTGGTTCCCAAAGGGGTTTCGACCGTTTGGTTCCTATAGTCAAGGGTCTTGCTAAGTTCGTAGCCCAAAATCTCTCCAATACGTTCAATATTGCGCCTAAAGCGCATGCTATCGCGTTGAATATTGGCATCCCTTATTTCGGCTACAAATTTATTTAACAGTGAATTCCCTTCCCCTAGACTATGTACTATCATTGTTTATCCATTTAGTTTCAAGATACAGAATTCCCGCTATAAAACCCTATAAAATCTTCTGTATCCGCTGCAGGTAATTGCCCTTTTTTTCTTTAAAACTATTATCGCTGCCATAGAATCAGGTTATTCTCCAAGGGTACCGAAATATTTTCATAGCAGGGAACAATCCGGGCCGTATAATGACCGGCCGGTCTACTGGTCCCAATACACCCATGACACTCGTGATCCAACCCATTCTTAGCAAGTCCTATGATTTCCATTTTTATAATTTCATTTGCCCCCCCATTAAGGCCTTCGGCAAAGAGCTCTACGGAAATGGTGTCTGGACTTATGTGGTTCAACCAGACCATAATTTTAAATTGATACCCTCCTGCAATATTTTCGATTTGGGCCTGGACAAAGCGCATTTGCCACCACTTATTTTGTAGATCAAGCTTGGTCTCAACTATTTTTTTTCCGAGCATTCCTTTTTTGGAAGATCTTTTTTTGTATTTGTTGGCTGCCGGAAGGTAATATTTCTCTGTATATTCCCGAACGGCTCGGTTTGCCGAAAACTTAGGGGTTAAGGTAGACATACTATTACGCATTTTTGCTACCCAATTTTCGGGTATCCCCTCTTTATTTCGATCATAAAATTCCGGTACCACTTTTTGTTCCAACAATTCGTACAATTCATTGGCATCAATAGCGTCCCAGTAGGAATCCTCCCCATGTTCATGACCATCGCCCATTGCCCAACCTACTTCCGGAGTATAGGCCTCCGCCCACCAACCGTCCAACTCCGATAAATTGATCCCACCATTTACCAAAACCTTCATTCCACTTGTACCACAGGCCTCCCAGGGACGCCTAGGAGTATTTATCCAAACATCGACCCCTTGTACAAGATGCTCTGTTAACAACATATCATAATCGCTTAGAAATACTACGTGCTTATATAAGTTATGTTGTTGAATAAATTGTACCCATTGTCTTATCAATGCCTTTCCAGACTCATCATATGGGGGAGACTTTCCTGCAAGCACCAATTGCACCGGCCGCTGAGGGTTTGTTAGGATGCGAATAAATCTTTCCGGATCATGTAAAAGTAGGTTTGGCCTTTTATAGGGAACGAATCGCCGTGCAAAACCCAAGGTCAAAGTTTCCTTGTTAAAAATATGCTTGGCCATTTCCACAATTTCAGGGGGGTGACCCGCATCCTCGGTCTGTCCTTGGAACCTTTCCCGGATAAAATTTATCATGTGATGCCTGGAATCGTTCCTGAACTGCCATAAAGCAACATCGGACAAGCAGTAAATGTCTTGCTCAACAGATTCCAAACGACCTCTCCAGCGTTCCTTTCCGCAGGAATGAGTCCAGATCTTATCTGCGAATACCGAATCCCAGCTGGGCATGTGAACTCCGTTGGTAACATGTCCTATAGGCACTTCGCTGTTAGGCCACCTTTTAAATAAATTTCCAAAAAGTTTTCGACTTACCTCCCTGTGAAGCCTACTTACCCCATTCACCGCACTACTGCCATGAATGGCCAGATAGGCCATGTTAAAAAACTGGGATAAATTATGTGGGTCTTCCCTACCCAATGCCAAAAGATCATTAAAATCTAAATGTAATTCCTCTTTGGCATAATTGGCAAAAAATTGCCACATTAAGGACGGACTAAAATTATCAAATCCGGCCGCCACGGCAGTATGGGTGGTAAACAAATTTCCTGCGCGGGTAACTGTCAATGCCTCCTGAAAGGTAACACCATTCTCCCGCATAAAATTGGCCGCCCTTTCCAGTTCAAGAAAGGCAGAGTGACCTTCGTTCATATGGCACACTTCCGGTGCAATATTCATGGCTCGGAGCAATCTCCATCCCCCTATACCTAGAATAATTTCCTGCTGAATACGAAGATCCGCCCCGCCACCATATGCTGCACTGGTAATTCCCCTGTGAAGCGGCATATTAACCGGATCATTACTATCCAACAGGTAAAGTTTCACGCGGCCCACCTGTACCTGCCATGTGCGCAACCAAACCGTGTGCCCGGATAAGGATATATTGATCCGCAACCATTCCCCATTGGACAACCTGAGCGGTGAAATAGGCAATTGCCCGGGATCATTGTACGGAAAAAGGGCCTGTTGGGTACCAAATTGATCTATCAACTGTCTAAAATATCCCTGTTGGTAAAGTAACCCCACGCCAATAACGGGAATCCCTAAATCACTGGCCGATTTTAATTGATCCCCAGCAACATTACCCAAGCCCCCTACATAAATAGGGAGTGCCTCGCTAAGCATAAACTCCATACTGAAATAGGCAATGCAGGTAAGGGGCGATGATGGATGGCTCCTTTGGAACCAAGCAGGATCGGTACTGGATTTTTCTTTCTGTGTCATCATTTCATCCAACCTTTCCCTAAAAACCTTGTCGGCCATTTGCTTTATCAGTTGGTCCCTTGATACGTTCTGCAAAACTACCCACGGATTATGTGTCTCCATCCATAGTTCGGGATCCAACTGGTACCAGATTTCATCTACGGCATGGTTCCAAGACCAGCGCAAATCAAGTGCCAACTCCGCAAGCTTGTCCACACCATCAATATCAGTTGGAATAAAACCATAAACTTGGTTGTTTACAAGAGGTTGTCCCGAACTATTTTTTTCTTTTCCTGCCACGTGTTAGTATTTAATACCATTAAATAATGGGAAGTTGTATATCTTAAGAACAAAGGTTTTTAATTGGCAATTGTAGCATATACTTCAGGTAGGAAGTCTTCCATAGAATTATAATAAAGTTGCTTCAATGATTATGACCTTCCAGAACATATCCAGTACTTAAAATCATAAATCCCTAACTGGACGATACGGTTCTCAACAATATAAATTCACTAATATTTACCATATCTATAGCCCCGATCAATTTTTCATTACTTGTTACTGGGAAAAAACTCTTTTTTTCCTTGGCTACAAGTTCCAATACCTGGGTGATTTCTGTAGATTCATCAATCACAATGAAGTTCTTATCCATAATATCCTTGACTAAAATAGAAGGATTCTTAGCATGTTTAATAACATCATTTTGGGTAACTATTCCCTTAATTTCCCTATCCAGCGCTACTACAAAATCCTTTTCAGTACTGGCCAAAAGGATATCTATAACCTCTTGTACATTATTATCCGGACGTAGTACCGTTATATTGGTCAAGGTGGCCTCCTTTACCAGATGCCCCTTTAAAAGGAAGTTTTGCCTAACCATTTTATTCTCGCCATACGCCCCGAAAAAAATAAAAAAGGCAATCAGAATTAGAAAGGGATTTACGAAAAAACCGAGGATAAAAAATACTACGGCCAAGGACTGCCCAATACTGGCCGCAATGTTGGTTGCCTGCACACGGCTCAATCTAAATGCCAACAAGGCCCTTAGTACCCGCCCGCCATCCATAGGAAATGCCGGAATAAGATTAAACACTACCAACATTATATTGGCTATAAAAAGATAAAAAAGAAAATTCTGTAGGTTTGGTGCATAAAGCATCTCTTCTACCATTATATTATCAAAATTAAAATAGCTTTTGATAGGTATTATTAGAGACAAAAAAATAGCGATAACAACATTAACTGCCGGACCGGCCAAGGCTACCAATAGTTCCTGCCCAGGTTTTTCCGGCATTTTATCCAAAGTGGCCACACCCCCAATGGGTAGAAGTATAATTCTTTGGGTCTTGATGCCAAATTTTCTAGCGGTAAGGGCATGACCCAATTCGTGCAGTACCACACAGGCCATCAATACCAAAATAAATCCTTGGTTAACAGCTACCCTTTCGAAGTTTCCACTATTCTGAAATTCAATAAAACCGGCCCAAATCAATAATAGTGCAAAAGTCCAATGGACCTCCAATTGAATACCGGCAATCTTTCCCAACCTTAAAAAACCCTTCATAAGTAATATTTTGCTGAAGATATTTCCACAGCACGACATTGACAATGACAAATGTCATAAGTGGTAAAATTGCCTATAGGGATACTCTGGGACAGGGTGCTTAAATTATTTAAAATTGAAGATTACAGTTTAGCGTAAGACGAACAGGATAACGAATCATTTTAAGGCAATAATAAATCATGTTGCCCCTCTACGGAAGAAAAAGTATCCCACACTATCAATTATAGAGAATCAGCCTATTTTTAAATTGCGAATCCGGGCATTTATCGAAGCTATTTCCTCCTTTTGCAATTTTCCAATAAGAGTCCTAAAATCCTTTTCCAATCCGGGATCCTGATCTTTAATTTCGCATAGGGCCTGTAAAGCGTTTACCCTTACAATTCTACTTTCAGCAGGGTTGCCCGCCCACTCCTTAAGTTTGGCCAAGACTATTTCCAGCTCTAGGTCATTTAGGGGCAGTCTTGATACCAACAAGGAAAGGTGCCATTTCAATTCCTTGTCCTCGGCACTTTGGAGCAATGCCAATAAGTCTCCTTTATGACCGGCAAGATATTCTGGATGCCCAATAGTAATTTTTTCCACGGCATCTGCAGCCCTCATAACTATTGGCCTATCCTTGGAGTACATATAACGGAATAAAATATCGAAGTCCTTCTGGTCCCTTATTAAAGGTAGAAGAAACTTTACACCTCCTATAGTCCGTAGATCTCCACCCTCCAAATATTTTCTCATTTCTCCTTTATCCATGTCTTATGAACTTAGCATGCCTCCATCTACCACATTAGTAGTTCCTGTTATATACTTACTCTCCTCCGAGGCCAGGAAAAGGGCCATTGCTGCAATCTCACTAGATTCTGCATAGCGCCCTAAAGGTACGGCAGCCTCAAAGCCCTTCATTACCTCATCAGGACTGCCGGGCGACATATCCACTTCAATACGCCGCATCATATTGTTATTAACGGGACCTGGATGAATAGTATTCACGCGAATTTTACGTTTGGCATTTTCTTGGGCCGCAACCCTCATTATACCAACTACTGCATGTTTGCTGGCCACATAAGCTCCCAATCCGGAAAAGCCCTTTAAACCTGCCACAGAAGAAGTTATTATAACGCTTCCTCCATCCTGCATTTTCGGAATTACATGCTTGCACCCGAGCCATACCCCTTTTAGATTTACCCCGATTACCTTATCGAAAACCTCGTCCGGATATTCCACAATTGGTTTGGAAGTACCTTCAATTCCGGCATTGGCGAAAAATATATCGATCTTTCCATGAACCTCTAAGGTTGTTTCTACAAATTTTTCGGTGTCTAAGGCTTTAGCAACATCGGCAACACAAATAGACAGATTCTCATGATCTATGGCCAGGATTGCTTTTTCCAAAACCTCTCTATCAATATCCACGATAACCACCTTGGCACCTTCTTTCAAAAAGAGTTTGGCCGTAGCCAATCCTATTCCTCCCGCACCGCCTGTAATAACGGCTACTTTATCCTTTAATCGGCCCATTTTTAATTGTTTAAAGTTATCTTTCTTACTTCCCAACCTTGATCCTGAGTATATACCGCAACAAGACCAGCAGATAATTGTTTTACCCCCATTGCAGGCATCTGGTACCTTCTTTTGGTCATTTGGATATTGTACCTTCTATTGAAGAACTCTATAATTTCCCCTGAAGTGTCCAGCATAACATCATGAAACTTAAATTCATAAATATCTAGATTGAACTCGTTTTTTCCCTTCATGGATTTCTCAAAAAGGACCGCCGTGGTAAAACCATCCTTAAAAGGGTAAACATTTAATAGCTGGGGTTCAAGTACTACATTACCCTTGGTATCTATAAACCCATAAACGGGAACACCATCCTCCACAATTTTAGTAATTAGGCACCGTCCTTCATTGAACATAGGGTATTGAACACCGGAAATATCCTTTTTTGAGGTATCGGCATCCTTGTTCCAATAAATATCGTTGCGAAAATTAATGACCATTGTACCCTCTTCATTAATAAATCCCCATTGATTTCCTTGTCTAACGGTCGCCAATCCTTCGCTAAACGGAGCTATCTCATCAATGTTCTTAACGGTTTGGGAATGGAATACATTTGGAAGCATAAGCATTATGAATGCCGTAATAATATATTTTTTCATGACTTTGAATTTTAGTTTCCTCTAAAATAGTGTATCCCAATCCAGTACAAAATGACCAATGTCATTAGTGTACAAATATAAAATCCCAAGCTCGGCCTTTTATCCCTGTTATTAATTTGGAAGAGTATATAAAATATTAGCCCTCCCAAATTTCAGGGCTCCTTGCAGTGTCTTTAATTAAAACTGCTATAGTGACCAATATCATTTTAAATAGTCCGGCTGCTATATATTTTTGTTTAAGAATATTTTGGCATTCTAAAGAGACCTTGGCCCAATGCAACCAGAATTGACAATTTTGCAAGGGGACTATCTCACCACTTTAGGTAATTGAAACGGCTGCCAAAAGTGGAACAAAGATGATTACAACCCAAAAAAATATACAATGAAACATATATTGGTACCTGTTGATTTTTCCGAGCACTCGGCCTATGCGCTGGAGGCTGCGGCTGGTATAGCAAAACAGCAGAACGCGGATATTACCATAATACATATGCTGGGAATTTCCGAGGCAGTAATAGCTGAAGAGGAATTATTGGAGTACGAAGAAGCCAAATACTTTATGGGGCTTGCAAAGAAAAAATTTAAGCCCTTTCTGGACAAACCTTATTTAAAGGGCATCACTATTCATAAAATAGTGCAGAATTATAAGGTATTCAGTGAGCTCAACAATGTTGCCAAGGAACAAAATATTGATTTGATCGTAATGGGATCACATGGTAGTACTGGTTTCAACGAGATTTTTATAGGCTCCAATACCGAAAAGGTGGTACGTAATTCCGATGTCCCGGTTTTGGTTATAAAGGAGCAAAAATCAAACTTCACTATAAAGAATATCCTTTTCGCCTGTAGTTTTTCGGAGGACATGGTTATGGCCTATAAAAATGTTAAGCTGATGGCTCAAAAATTTTCGGCCAAATTAAAATTGGTATACATCAATACCCCAAATCAGGATTTTTTGAGTTCACAGGAAGCTGACGATCGCATGGCCAAATTCATGTCCAAGGCCGGGGATACCCAAGCTAAAGTTGAAATTTATAATGACCGTAGTGTGGAAAATGGGATACTTAATTTTAGTAAGACCGAAAAATTTGACCTTCTCGCACTTCCAACACATGGAAGAAAAGGCCTTTCTCATTTCTTATTGGGCAGTATTGGTGAAGATATCGCCAACCACGCAAGATTGCCGGTAATGACATTTAAGATCTGATCTATGATCGGAGTCCCAAATAATACTAAAGGTTTATTTTTTTAGCAAAAGTTCCAATTTACCCAGCATTACCAATTCTGCTTTATTTTTTCCTGAAAAACTATTGGAAATGGCGTTTGCGGTATCCAAAATAAGTACCTTGATAAACTTACTGAACATATTGCTATTATCTTTATAGAACTCCTTGAACTCATCGAAGCAAACTTCACTATCCTTCTCTTTGTCCATGGCCCAATCGAATACCGATTCTATTTGAAAAGCGGCATCTGTTCCAAATTCATCTTCCAGCTTATCAACCTCCAACCAATATTTTCTAATAAAGGACCTTAACTTACTTACTTCCTTGGCATGTACGCGGGAATCTGCCATGGCAATGGCGTAGAATAATTTTCCCAGGTTTTCATACAGTTCCTTACCTATTTTCTTTGTATTTTCCATGTTTAGATCATTATAGACAATGAGCTAAAATTAGCAAATATCCCAAGTATTATATATGACAATAATCAGTTTAAAAATTTTATCTTTGGCTTATGCAGGCCTTTCAAAAAAACAGTGAAATATTCAACCTTCTTTCGGAAGGGGTATCCGAAGGAATTATAGTTGTCAATACCCAACAGCTTATAGTAGCCACTAATTCCTCGGCCGGGAGAATGTTTGGCTACCATAAGGGAGAGCTCCTTGGAAAACCGCTGGACACCCTAATACCTAGAAGGTACCACGGGCATCACGGTCACCATGTGGAGGACTTTATTGATAAAAGTGAACGTCGGCAAATGGGCCGGGGAAGGGATTTACATGGGGTACGAAAAAACGGTGAGGAATTTCCTGTTGAGGCGGGTCTAAATCCGTTTAAGCTTTATGACGAAACCTATGTCATGGCCCTAGTAATTGATATTACCGAACGCAAGGTCAAAGAAAAAGAACTCAGCCATTGGGCAAGGATATTTGATGAATCCCTCAATGAAATCTACGTTTTCGACGCCATCTCAAAATATTTTGTGAACGTAAACAAAGAGGCCCAGCGAAATATGGGCTATAACCTGGAAGAATTTAAGACATTGAAGCCATTGGACATTAAGCCCCATATGGACTCCCCACAATTCCAATTGCTAATAGAACCCTTGCTTAACGGCCCAAGGGACAAGGTAAAGTTTGAAACCGACCATCAAAGAAAGGACGGGTCTATCTATCCCGTAGAAGTACATTTGCAACTATCTACATTTGGTGAAAAAGATGTTATTGTAGCTATAATACTTGATATTACAGAGAGAAGGAATTATACCGAAAAGCTGGAAAAAAAGGTCCAAGAGCGTACCAAACAACTTACGGAAGCCTTGGCCAAGGAGAAGGAATTGAACGAGCTAAAAACACGCTTCCTTTCCTTGGTTTCCCATGAATTTAAGACCCCTTTGAGCAGTATACTTACCTCTATTACCTTATTGTCCAAGTATACCGAAAGTCACCAACAGGAAAAGAGGGATAAGCACGTTGAAACCATAAAGAACAAAGTACGCTATCTGGATACTATTTTGACCGATTTTCTTTCGGTGGAGCGTTTGGATTCTGGAAAGGTAAATTACAAGTTAGAAACTTTCCCTTTAAGCAAAATTGTAAACGAGGTAGTCTATGGTGCCAACATGCTCCTTAAGGCGGGCCAAACCATTAAATATCCGGAGAATATCGATGATATTTTCATCAGATTTGACGAAAAAACCTTGGAACTGGCCTTGTCCAACCTAATACATAATGCCATTAAATATTCCCCAGAAGA
The DNA here is from genome assembly GCF_000733925.1 of Arenibacter algicola. Lineage (NCBI taxonomy): Bacteria > Pseudomonadati > Bacteroidota > Flavobacteriia > Flavobacteriales > Flavobacteriaceae > Arenibacter > Arenibacter algicola. The sequence continues at coordinate 2,178,374 of NZ_JPOO01000001.1, read as the reverse complement.
TACAACTATAAGTCTAGCGGTGAGCAATGGTAAGGACACCGTACTAATAGATGTGATCGATCGTGGAATTGGCATACCTGCTCAGGACCAAAAACATATTTTTAATCGTTATTTTAGGGCAGAAAATGCATTGTTGAACCAAGGTACGGGTATTGGACTTAACATTGCGAAACAGCATTTGGAAAATCTTGGCGCCACTATTGAATTTACCAGTGAAGAAAACAAAGGATCTATTTTTACTATAGTTATCCCGTTAGAAAACATAAATTGAAAGAGCAATGAAGACAATTCTATTAATCGAGGACGATAGGGCCCTACGTGAAAATACCGAAGAGCTTTTGGAGCTTTCAGGTTATTCCATGATTACAGCCCCGAACGGAAAAATTGGTATACAAATGGCCAAGGAAAAATTGCCGGATATTATCGTATGCGACATAATGATGCCTGAGGTGGATGGTTATGGCGTTCTTAAGGAGTTGTCATCCAACGATAAAACCAAACACATTCCCTTTATATTCCTATCTGCCAAAACGGAACATAAAGAAATAAGAAAGGGCATGGATTTAGGGGCAGATGACTACCTTACCAAGCCTTTTGAAGAGGAAGACCTCATAAATGCCATTGAAAGTAGATTGGCAAAGGTGGAACTTTTGGGACGTCTGGCCAAGGAAGGATCTCTGGGCCAAGCTAACCCGGAAGATCAGATACGCACCTTGAACGAGTTGAAAAATTTTTTCGACGATAATGGCGAACCCACTAGTTTTCTCCAAGGAAGCACCATCTATCAAGAAGGAACCTATTCGCATAAAATATATCTTATCCTAAAAGGGGTAGTAAAATGCCATACCATGGACGAGGACGGAAAGGAATTGATTACTTCGCTTTATAGGGCAGACGACTTTTTGGGATTTACCTCCTTTATAGAAAATATCCCTTATCAAGAATCGGCAACCGCCATTGAGGATGTGGAACTGGCCGGGATATCCAAGGAGAATTTGAAGCAGGTATTGGAAAAGAACCACAATATCTCCCTGGAACTAATGGAGCTGCTTACTGGAAATATTAAGGACATAAAACAGCAATTGTTGCAAATGGCCTATAGTTCCGTTCGTAAGAAAACCGCCCAAACCTTGTTGCAGTTTGCAGAAATAATGAACAAAAAAACCGAGGACCCCATTAAAATTTCCCGGAACGATTTGGCCAGTGTAGCCGGCATTGCAACGGAAAGCCTTATACGCACACTCTCCGGTTTCAAAAAAGAAGGGCTTATAGACATTGAAGGTAGAAATATCCGTATCAAGGAATTAAAGGCCCTGCAATACATCAATTAAGGATATTCTTAACACTATATTTTTACTGGAAACTGACCAATGTCATATTACAGTTATGGCCATAAGTTTAGTTTTGTATGGATGTAGCTATTTAATTTTGAATGAAGAATATACTGTTCCCCACCGATTTTTCCGAAAATTCATGGTACGCAATTGAATATGCCTTAAAGCTGTTTAAAGATGCTCCCTGTAATTTTTATGTACTCCATGTTGATGCTTTAAGTAGATCCGGTGTGGACAGCAATTCCTTTGTTATGCCATCCAAAAGTATTAATGTGGCCCTTAAGGATAATCTAGAGGATACCTTTGCACGTATTAAGACCATTACCACCAACAAGGACCATAATTTTATCGCCCTCCATGAATATGGAAATCTCATAGATATTATTCGAAAGACCATATCGGACAAAAAGATAAATCTAATTGTCTTGGGGACCAAAGGGGCTTCGGGCATAAAAGAAACCATTTTGGGCAGCAATACCGGGAATGTCATGACCAAGGTACCCTGTAATCTATTGGTGATTCCAGAAAAAGCCGTGCAGTGCATCCCTCAAGAAATTGCCTTTCCTACCGATTACAATAATTTCTATTCCCATTCTATTTTGGAGGCGATTTCAAAAATGCTCCGTCTCACCAAAGCCAACCTAAGTGTTGTTAATGTCTCGAAGCCCAGTGTACAATTAAATGAAGCCCAAAATCAGAATATGGTCTATTTACAGGACTATCTGCTGGAACTTTATGAAAAATCGCATAGTATCCACAACCTAAAACATGAAAAGGCCAAAAGTGCCATTGAGCAATTTGTTGTCAGTGAGAAAATAGATATGGTGATCATGGTGGCCAAGAACCTAAATTTTCTGCAACAGCTGCTGTTCGACACCACCATTAAAAAAATTAGTTTTCAGACGAGGGTTCCTTTACTTGTCCTTCACGAATAAACGCACCCCCATGGGTTGATATAGGGCTACTGATAAATGTCATAGGTTTTATATGTCGCTACCAATAACTTTGATAGGTATACAAAAGAAAACCTATGAAAGCAGTTTTGATTCCTACCGATTTTTCCCACAGTGCCATGCATGCCATAGATTATGCACTGAATCTTTACAAATGTGAACGCACCAACTTCTGCTTTTTACATGCTTATGCAGATGAGGTTTATGGTCCGTTCAAGACTAATGGGGAAACCTCTTTTGAAGAGCAAAAGGAAACTGTTAGGAATAACACGGATAAATCCTTAAAAGATCTTATCCAAAAACTAGCTGCTAGGGAGCACAATCCAAAACACACTTACGAAACCCTGTCTGCATTCGACACCTTGGTCGATGCCGTTAACGACTTTGCCAACCAAATAAATGTTGACCTAGTAATAATGGGTACAAAAGGACAGACAGCGGACAAAAAAATTACTTTCGGTAGCCATACGGTACAGGTTTTCAAATACGTACAGTGCCCAGTACTCGCTGTTCCTTTGGACTTTAAGTACCATCAGCCAAAAAAGATATTGTTTCCCACAGATTATATGCTGCCCTATAAACGTAGGGAATTGAAGTTGCTGAATACCTTGGCTGCCGAATTTAAATCTGAAATATATTGCCTTTACATTTCAGACTTTGAAGATTTAAGCAACAGACAGATAGACAACCAACGTTTCCTAAAAGAATCTTTGGCAGACGCCTTCCTGTTTTTTGAAATATGCCCCACTAAGAATAAGGCCGAGGCCATAATGGATTACATCAAAAAGAATAACATAAACCTTTTGGTCATGGTAAACTCGCGCCATTCATTCTTGGAAGATATGCTTTACAGATCAACGGTAGACGAAATTGGGCTACGCTTAAAGGTACCTTTTTTGGTGATGCAGAATCTACCTAGATAATTTAAAAAGATGTAAGGATGAAAAAAATTTTGTTGCCCACCGACTTTTCCACTAACGCTTGGAACGCCATCGTGTATACGGTGAATTATTTCCAAAATGAAAAGTGTCTTTTCTATATACTTCACACCTATACCCCTACTTTTTACAGGGTAGATTATATGATGGGAGGTCCGGTCAATAGTGCCATTCCCGACAAGGGTGTAGAGGTGGCCCAGGCAGGTTTGGAAAAGACGCTAAGGGATTTAAGAAAGAACCTGCCTAACAAAAACCATCAATTCAAAACCATTTCATCTTTTAATATTCTAACCGATGAAATTGAAGAGGTTACCGCAAAAGAGGGAATAGACATCATTGCCATGGGAACCCAGGGAGCTACAGGGGCCAAGGAAATCTTTTTGGGAACCAACACGGTCCATGTTATCAAAAAAGCCAAGATTCCGGTATTGGCCATTCCCAATGGTTATGCCTTTAAGGAAATTGATTCCATAGTCTTCCCTACAGATTACACCACGCCTTATGACCCAGAGGCATTAGGTTTTCTGGCAGAAATGTCCAAGTTGCAAAAGGCTAGAATAATAGTACTGAATGTTAAGGAGGATTTTGTCCTTAACGAGAAACAAAATGCCCATAAAAAAGCCCTGGGCGCTTTCCTTCAGCCCATGGACCATAGCTTTGAGCAGGTCAAGGGCGAATTAATGCCCAATGCCATACATGAATATGTGGAAAAACATAGAATTGGGCTACTGGCCATCATGAACCGCAAACATACATTTTTACATCGGCTGATCAATAAATCTACTATAGACTCCATTGGATATCATTCCAGGATACCCTTTGTAGCCATACCAGAAAGTTGGGAAAAACCCCTTAAAAAAACTTAATGATGAAAAAGATATTGTTGCCGACAGATTTTTCCGATAATGCCTGGAATGCCATATTTACAGCATTAAAGCTCTATGCCGATGTGAAATGTACATTTCTCATTTTACATGCCTATGAGCCAAAGGCCTTGAACATGTTAGGGCAAAAAAGTCAACAGAGATTAGGAATCATTTACGACTCATTGGCACTGAATGCTGCTCAGGAATTGGAAAAAATATTGTCTTACTTAAGCGAAAACCACAACAACCCTAACCATAAATTTGAAACCATATCAAAGTCCGATACTTTGGAAGGCGCAGTTAAGGAATTAGTCTCTACCAAGGATATAGACCTCGTTGTTATGGGGACTCAAGGTGCTACCGGAGCAAAGGAAATCTTTATGGGCAGCAATACGGTAAAAGTCCTAAAACAACTTAATAATATTTCCATTTTAGTGGTTCCCAAGGACTATAACTTTCAAAAGTTAAAGACGCTGGTCTTCCCTACGGATTATACCAGGAAGTATGAAAAGTTTGAGCTATTGCCCATGACAGAACTTACAAAACTTTGGAACGCAACCATACAGGTGATACATGTGGCAGTAGAATTTTTACTCAACGACGTCCAGGAAGCAAACCAAAAAATTTTGGAAGAGCGTTTAGCCGGTTATAACTATAGCCTACATGAACTTGGCTTCGATGGCAATATTGCACAAAGTGTTGAGCAGTATGTAGCTGAAACCAGGGCAGATCTATTGACCATGGTGCGGTACCATCATAACTTTTGGGAAAGAATTATAGATGAGCCCGTAATAAAAAAAATAGCCTTTCATTCCACGGTGCCGGTCTTGTTCCTACCCGAGCAGTCATAGGAAGGGCAAATAAAAGCCGTTTAACTATAAAAAAGATGGTACATACATGATTCAGAAAATTATTATACCCTAAGGGTAATAACACTTTTAATCATTACAGCTTACACCCTCTTGAATGAAACTCTAAAGCTGCAGTGACCACTAAAAGCTATAAAAACAAACAAATGAAAGCAAAACATATACTACTGCCCACGGACTTCTCGGCAAACGCGCGGAATGCCATAGACTACGCCATTTACCTTTTTGAAAAGGTAGATTGTGTATTTCATATTTTGCATGCCTTTGAAGTTGGGGCATCCAATTTGAGCAGTACCATGGGAAAGGCAAAGGACACTCGCCTATTTAGGGCAATAAAGGATGAATCCCAGAGAGACATGAAATCCCTAATAGACGAACTGGAATCCGCAAATAAAAATACTAAGCACTCTTTTAAGGGATTAAGTATCGCCGATTCCTTGGTAAATGCCATAGGAAGAACCACTATCGATAAAGGCATACAATATATTTTTATGGGAACCAAAGGTTCCTCCGCTCTGAAAGAGGTATTTATGGGCAGCAACACGGTAAGGATTATTCAGAAAATAGACTTCTGCCCTATCATTGCCGTTCCTGAAAATTATGATTTTGATCTTCCTGACGAAATAGCCTTTGCCACAAATTTTGAACATATTTACAGTGAGGTAGAACTGGTACCGCTCATAGGATTGGCAAAATTATGGAACTCCAAAATCACCATCGTACATATTGATACGGGCAAGGAATTGCAACCCCATCAACAAACAGCCAAAGATACATTGCCCAAAAGGTTCTTTGGCCTAAATCACGGTTTTGAAGAGATTAAAGGACATACTTCTATTTCTGGGGCCATAAATGGCTATACCCATGAAAATGAAAATATAGGAATGATTGCCATGGTAAATTATTGGCACAGTTTCTTTGAGAAGTTAACCAAAGAAAATGTTATAAAGCGGGTAGCCTTCAATACGGAAGTACCTTTTTTAATATTTCCCCTGATAGAACCCTAAACGTTGCTACCATTTTACAACAATTACGGCCCACATGATATATGTCATAGGGCAACAATTATAGAGCAATTAATTTTAGTTCACTGAATTCAACCAACAAAACCAAACCATATTGAACCGTTAAAATAACATTTATGAAAAATATATTGATACCTACCGACTTCTCTGACAATGCTTGGAATGCCATTAAATATGGTACGGCATTGTACTCTAAAACCAGATGTACTTTTCATATTATTCATATAAATCCCATTTCCTACAATTCCGGTGGTGAAGCCGCCATGTACGTTTCTCCTGAAATATTGGAGGAAACCATCCTAAAGGAAAGTAAGGAAAAATTGGAAAATTTGCTTAAAGAGATTGAACGCCTGCCCCTTAACACCAAACATACCTTTAAGACATCGGCGTTGTACGGATTTTTTACCGATCATATTAAGCAGGAAGTACAGGATAAAAATATTGACCTGATCATCATGGGAACCAAAGGAGCCACCGGCCTTAAAGCTGTTTCCTTGGGCAGCAATACCGGTAATGTTCTAACAAAAGTACGATGCGCTGTTCTGGCAGTGCCCGAAGACGCAGAATACAATACCCCGCGAGAAATAGGGTTTCCTACAGATTTTCAGTTAAGCTATGATATAAAGGTCCTGAACCATATCAAGGAACTTGCTGTAATGCACAGCTCTGCCCTTCGCTTCCTATATGTTTCCCAAAAAGGAAAAGACCTCATCGATCTTCAGAAAAAGAATAAGGAATTTATAAAAAATTATTTTAGGGAAAACGAACATTCCTTTCATACCCTTACCATAAAGAATTTGGACGACGCGGTACAAGCATTTGTAGAAAGCAGGGATTTGGATATGCTGGTCATGGTAGCCAAGAACCTAAACTTCTTGGAACGCATCCTGTTTAAACCGGCTGTCGAAAAAATAAGTTACCATACCAAGATTCCATTTCTAATAGTACACGAATAAGACTGCTGGATTTCGATAATTGGGCGAGTCCTAGTTACCGCCCTTTAAATATGCTGTTGAACAACCCTCACTATGTCGTTCTTTTGAAGCACGCCAGATTGTCGCCAAACCTGCTTCCCATTTTTAAATAACACCATGGTAGGTACCCCCCTTACTTGATAAGTACTGGCCAAGGATTGATTCTTGTCCACATCGATCTTTACAATTTTCAGGGCATTCCCCATTTCCTCCTTGACCTGTTTTAAAATAGGTGCCAGCATTTTACAGGGTCCGCACCAATCCGCATGAAAATCGACCAGAACAGGGGTTTCAGAATTGATAATATTGCTAAAACTATCTTTCATAATTTTATTTTTTTAAAAGTAAACTATCTCGGAGCAGGAAAGCATCTAAAGGCGGTCTGCAGGTTCAAATCTGGATTATCGAGTAAAATTACCTAAACAAAGAGAATATGGAACTGACCAATATCATGGTTTTCAAAATTCTTCCTCTTTAGATTTACCGTACCAATGTATAAAACACTATGAAAAAAATATTGCTTCCCACTGATTTTTCAGACAATTCCATTAAGGCCATTAGCTACGCTTTGAAGATTTTCAAAAATGTAAAATGTAAATTCTATTTAATGCATACCTATATGCCACCAGTGTACAACGCGGAATACCTGGTTGGAAGTCCGGGTCTGATCGGCTTGGGCGATGTAATGCAGGAAACCTCCATGACCCAACTGGAAAAACTCAAAAGTCGCTTGGAAAAGGAATATATTAACCCTAATCATAGCTTTATTGTTCACACTGCCTTTAACACCCTGGTGAACGAAGTTATGGAAACCGTAGAATCTGAAGGTATACATTTGGTAGTAATGGGCACCACAGGAGCCACAGGGGCCAAGGAAATCCTATTTGGAACAAATACGGTACATGTCATAAGAAAAGCCAATTGCCCCGTGTTAGTGGTACCCCCTAATTTTGAGTACGAGAATCCGTTGGAAATATTATTCCCAACTGACTATGAAATTGTATACAAAAAGGAGAAGTTGACTCCACTTTTGGACATAGCCAATGAATATGGGTCCCAAATAAATGTTTTACACGTATCCACAGGCTATAAACTGACTCCGGATCAAGAAAAGCAAAAGAAAGGCCTCGAAAAGATTTTGGGCAACAAGGCATTGTTCCATGATGTCCCCAACAATGAAATTATAGACGCCATCAATGCTTTCCAGGCCAAAGAAAAAATCAACCTGCTGGTCATGGTTCAGAACAAACATACTTTTATGGAGCGACTTTTTATTGAACCTGTTATCAAAAAAATAGGTTTCCACGTCACTATACCCTTTATGGTAATTCCACAATTTTAATTCATAGATAATGAAGAATATACTTGTTGCCACCGATTTTTCCAATAATGCCTATTGTGCCCTGTTCTACGTAACAAAACTTTTAGCATCGGAAAAATGTACCTTTTACATTCTTAACACCTATTCGGAACTTACCATAGCCCCAGGCAAAAAACTTCCAATACTAAATATTAAAAAGCACCTAAAGGAAATGGAATCTAAGTCCAAGGAAAAATTAACACACACCAAGCACAAGATAGTCTTGGACAATGAGAATCCCCTTCATACCTTCAAGACCATATCCCAAAAAGGGGACTTGGTAAATATCATAGCGCAAAAAATAGGGGAACTTAAGATCCATTTGGTAACCATGGGGAACAAAGGACTTACAGAAGCTACCGATGTATTTTTTGGAAGCAATACCATTAGGGTGGCCGATAATCTCAAATGCCCATTACTGGCCATTCCCGGCGAAATGGATTTCCACCCAATAAAGGAAATCGCGTTTGTAACTGACTTGAGAAAGGACTGTGGTCAAAAAACTATAGATCAACTGCTATATTTTGCCTCTTTGTCCAAAGCGTCCATTAGGGTCGTACACGTTCAGGAACAACATATTCTGAACAAGACCCAGGAGGAGAATAGAAAAAAATTGGAAGATGGTCTAAGTCATGTTGGCCATTCATTCCAATGGATCAAAAATTTTGACGACAAAGCGAAGGTAATAGATATTTTTTTGGAAAAACTAAAAGTGGATTTGTTCGCCATGGTACATGAAAAGCGCAATCTTTTTGAAAAGCTTACCCGTGAACCAGTAGTAAAAGACTTAAGCATGTATTCCGATATCCCATTCTTAATTCTCCCCTCCCAAGAATGACCATTGTCATAGAAACTGTCACTAAAGCCTATTATATTTAATAAAACTAAAGAAGCATTGTCATGGACAAAAGAATACTAATTCCTACCGATTTCTCCAAAAATGCGTTGAACGCCACACGCTATGCCTTGGACCTTTATGCAAAGCTTAACTGCGAATTCTATTTTTTGAACATCTTCCGCTTGGATAATTACACCACAAGTACCTTAATTCTGCCAGAACCGGGCAGTGCGGAATACGAAGCTGCCAAAGAAGCATCTGAGGTGGCTTTTGCCAAGCTATTGGACATGCTGGAGCTTCACCATGACAACCCAAAACATAGTTATCATACAATTTCATCCTTTAATTTTCTTTCTGAGGCCATAAAACAGACCATTGCGAGCAAAGATATAGACCTTGTAATCATGGGTACACAGGGAGCTACGGGTGCCAAAGGAATCATTTTTGGTAGCAATACTGTAAATGCCATGGAGACAATAAGGGAGTGCCCAGTAATGGCCATCCCAGATGAACTTCGGTTTTCCACTCCCAAAGAAATTGTCTTTCCTACTAATTACAAATCCACCTTTAGCCGAAAGGAATTGAATTATTTGATAGAGATGGCCATGATGCACAATACGGCGATACGCGTTGTACACTTTACGAAAAAAACTACGCTCGCCGAAGACCAAGAAGCCCGCAAAAAACTCTTGGACGACATCCTCGAAAGTGTTGACCATAGCTTCCATACCCTGACGGATAAGGACGTCGCCCGGGGATTAACCTCTTTTGTAGAAAGTAGGAACAGCGACATGATCGCGTTCATCAACAAAAAACATTTTTTGTTCAATAGTATATTTTCCAGACCATTGGTGAAGGAAATTGGTTATGATGCCACTGTTCCTATTTTGGCTCTGAACGAATCTTAAAAAACATTGTATTATGAAAAATATTGGAATATGGATGGATAGGGAAAAAGCCCATATTATCCGTTTGGATAACAAAGAAGAGAAATTGGAAACCATTTTTTCGGAGATGGAATTTTTTAACCGCAAGGGTACCTCTGGACCTAGGGTAAAATCCGGTGTAACCCAAGATGTTACACACGAGCGCACCTATCTGGAAAGGGAGAAAGCACAATTAAAATCATATTTTAAAAAACTCGCGGACGCCATTGGTGATGCAGATGCCATAGCGCTTTTTGGCCCGGCAGATACCAATGAGAAGTTTAGAAAAGAACTGCTGGAACACCACAAAGGACTTGCAGAAAGAGTAAAAGCCGTCGCCAAAGCCGATAGCATGACCGAGAACCAGACCAAAGCCTTGGTAAGGGACTTTTTTGGCCAAAAAAAATAGTTGGTTAATTTTTAATTGGGAGACCGCCAAAACAATTTTTGTTTAGGCGGTCTTATTTAAATCCATTGCCCATGAACAGTCTCTTGGACTTTTTTAACGACCCATTAGTATTGAAGATTATCAAACTTTTGTTGTGGATACTGGCCATAATAATCTTTATTGGGTTTCTTCGTAGGGTACTAAAAAGAAGAATAGATAATGTTTCGGTTAGATACAAGGCGCAAAAAGGAGTAGAAATTATTGGCTACGTTCTAATTTCGCTATTGATCCTAATGGCATTTACGGTAGAAAACATTAAAGATTACACCATTATCATAGGCCTGTTCACTGCTGGAATAACCTTTACCCTCCAAGAATTGATCCTAAGTATTGCGGGATCTTTCTATATCTTTTTTGTAAAGGTCTATAAACCTGGAGACCGTATTGAAATTAATGGCATTAAAGGGGATGTAATTGATATAGATAGCATCTATACCACCCTAATGGAGATTGGGGAATGGGTAAGTAGTGACAATTATTCTGGTAGGATTGTCAAGATCAGCAACGCCTTTGTTTTTAAAGGTCCTATTAAGAACTATTCCATGGATTTTCCATTTGTTTGGGATGAACTCAATATACTTATAACCTATGATTCGGATGTTGCACTGGCAAAAAAAATAGTAATGGAAAAGGCCACTGATTTCCTTTCCGAATACACCAAGAATTCTATAGCAAGGTGGGAGGAAATGGTGGAGCATTATTATATAGAAAATGCCACTATTGCCCCAACCTTGGCCATTAGTCCAACAGATAATTGGATAGCCATAAATCTAAGGTATATTACGGATTATAAGTTAAGGCGGATAACAAAGCACGAACTGTTCGAGCAAATAGTACAGGCCCTTATGGCTACGGATGACAAAGTAAAATTGGCTTCCACCACCTTGCAGCTTCTAAAAATACCGGAATTGGATATTCATCTAAAGCAATGATATGAAAAAGGAATTGGACATTGAAATTCTAAAATCCTCAGGGGAACGGGCCAAATTTTCTTTGGACAAACTGCGTAAATCCCTTAAACACAGTGGGGCCGACCATAATCTTGTGGAACAAATTGTAGACCAGGTAAAGGATGAGTTATATGAAGGCATATCTACCAATGAGATATATAACAGGGCCTATTCCCTACTGAAAAAAAACAAATCCATCTTTGCTTCAAAATACAAACTAAAAAAAGCCATTTACGAATTGGGGCCAACAGGCTTTCCCTTTGAACGTTTTGTGGCCGCCATTCTGGAATATTCTGGCTACCATACTAGTGTAGATCAAATAATGAACGGTATCTGTGTAACACATGAAATTGATGTTGTTGCGGAAAAAAATGGAACTGTCACTGTTATAGAATGTAAGTTCCACTCGGAAGAAGGGCGTAACTGCAATGTTAAGATCCCCCTCTATATCCATTCCAGATATAACGATGTAAAAGCACATTGGGCCACCAAGAAAAATGAACATAGGGAACTGGATAAAGGCTGGGTGGTAACCAACACGCGTTTTACCAGCGATGCCTCCACTTATGGAAAATGTGCAGGATTGTATTTACTAAGCTGGGATCTACCATTGAATGATGGTCTTAAGGACCGTATAGATCGTTTAGGACTTTACCCCATCACCGTTTCTACCCTGCTCAGCAATAGGGAAAAACAGTTTTTATTGAGTAGGGATGTGGTCTTATGTAGGCAGCTTTGGAAGGATAAGTTTTTTTTGGATCATTTGGGAATCTCCAGTACCAGGAAAGAAAAAATCCTGAACGAGATTAAACAGCTTTGCAATCATTAAAACATGAATACAATCAAAATACATTTCCTGGGCGCTTCCGGAACCGTAACAGGCTCTAAATTCTATTTGGAGACCCCTGAATTGAATCTGATGATAGATTGCGGAATGTTCCAAGGGATAAAGGAACTGCGACAACAAAACTGGAATCCCTTGCCCATAGATGTCTCAAAAATAGACATGGTGCTTTTGACCCATGGACATCTGGACCATACAGGATACCTGCCCAGATTACAAAAGGAAGGCTTTAGAGGTAAAATTTTGGGCACAGCTCCCACTTTGGCAATTGCCCGAATAATTCTTTTGGACAGTGCCAAGATTCACGAAGAAGAAGCCGATCAGGCCAATAAGGAAGGGTACAGCAAGCACGACCCAGCACTCCCTTTTTACACCGTAAAAGACGCCGAACGTACCATAAGTTTGTTTCAATCCATGGAAAAGGAAGAATGGATTACGCTCTCAGAGCACATTCGCCTCAAATACCGATATAATGGTCATATCATAGGGGCGACCTACATTGAATTGGAGGTCTTCGGGAAACTATTTGTTTTTTCTGGGGACGTTGGTAGATTACATGATGATCTATTGGAAGCCCCGGTACGTCCAAAATGGGCCGATTATCTTTTTGTGGAAAGCACCTATGGGAATAAATTGCATCCTAAAGAAGACGTAGAAGGAAAACTCAGCGATCTCATAAAAACAACCATTGGGGAGAGGGGAAATCTCATCATCCCATCCTTTGCCGTGGAGCGACTACAATCGCTAATGTATCTACTTTGGCAGTTGTATAAAAAAAACAAGATCCCAAATATCCCTATTTTTATAGATAGCCCCATGGGCAACAATGTGTTGTCCGTATTTGAACAATTTCCACATTGGCATAAACTACCTATGAACGAGTACCATGCCATGTGCAATCACTTCAATATTATAACCTCCTATGCCGACACATGGAAGACCATCGACGATCCCAGATCTAAAATTGTAATTGCCGGAAGCGGAATGGTAACAGGAGGCAGGGTACTTACCTATCTAAAACAGCTGATAGACATAGCATCTACATCGGTTTTATTAGTGGGGTTCCAAGCAGAAGGAACCCGCGGACGCCAACTATTGGAAGGGGCCTTTGAACTAAAGCTGTTTGGAAAATACTATCCCGTTAAGGCAAAAATCCATCATTTGGAAAGTCTATCCGCCCATGCCGATCAAAGCGAGTTGTTGCATTGGATGGAGGAAATCGACAATATTCCCGAAACAGTTTTCCTTATCCATGGGGAACCTACTTCCCTTGATGCCTTTAGAGTAAAGATCAGGGATGTTCATGGTTGGAACGTACAGATTCCAAAACTCAATGAAATACAAAAAATTTTCATCTAGAATGGAGATGACAAATCTCATAGCAGGGATTTTTAAAAGTTCATAACTTTATCCAAGATCCAAAAAAAAATGGAAAAGAAAAATACGGTCACAGATAACGGGAGGAAAATTGCCCTTTTGCATTGGAAAATCCAGCAATGGAAATTGAAGTTTCAATTAATGGATGACGAAATTGTTTTTATAAAACGCCTATTGGATTCCAATGCCTTTAAGCCCAACATCCCTAACCTCTTTGAACGTCTACAGGATTACAAAACCCGTTTGCAGGTTATCGAAAAAAGAAATGCGGCTGTAAGATCTCAAATTTCATTGCACGAAAACAATTTGGGCAATGAGTTGGATATAGCGGACAGCTCCATTAGTGCGGACGACGTTAAAAAAAATGATAGTCTTCAAGTGAACGTGGATGAATGTCAGAGGGATTACCAAAATCTGAAAGGCGAAATTTTCAATTATACCGGGAGCATTTTTATAATGAACGAACCAGAAAGGAAATGATTGCACAACTGACCAACGTCATATTAATTCATCAACACATCCACTACCTTCACAACCATTCCTGAAATTAGAAAAAACTATTAAAACAAAGGTTTATACCATGAAAAAAGCATTAATTCTACTCGCAATATTACTAACGGGATGTTCTTCCACGAGTTTGGTGGAAAACTGGAAAAACCCGGACATTGTGCTCTTCCATGCCAATAAGGTGTTGATAGTAGGTATGGCATCAAACGAGGAAGCCAGAACGGATTTCGAAACAAGCATGCTGAAAGAGTTTAGCAAAAGAAATGTTGATGCAATGCGCAGCCTTGATGTTTTTGATGTTTCCTTTACCGATACCCGTAAGACCGAAAAGGAACTTGATGATGTGGAACAAAGTCTACTGGACAAAGACTTTGATGCCATACTTTTTACCAAAGTAGTTGGTTCCGAGGACAAGGAAAGCTTTTTGAAATCCATTTCCAGATGGAACAATTACCAAGGAAGATTTAATGACGATTATCTAAGTCACCAAGACATCTATTACGATCAAGGATATTACGATAAATTTACCGTATACCATGCGGAGACTACACTGTATTGTATTTGTGAAGGCAAGGAAAGGTCTATGATCTGGAGGGGAAGTATAGACATCTCCGACCCCCAAAACATACAAAAAACTATCAAAGATTACATAAAGCTAGTTGTTATGGCTATGGAGGACCAAGATCTAATTTTTATTAAAGAAGAAAAAAATGAAATTACTGGTCTATAGTGCTAAAGATTTTGAAATCCCTTTTTTAAATAACGCCAATAACAAGATCCATAAGGTAACCTATACAACAGATGCCTTAAATTCCGAGACAGCGATCCAAGCTGTTGGGCATATGGCAGTATCCATATTTTCCGGTGATGATGCCTCCTCTTTAGTATTGGAAAACCTATCGGATCTGGGAGTTCGTTATATTAGCTTGCGTTCGGCTGGATACAACAACGTGCATCTTAAAACAGCACATAAATTTGGGATTAAGGTAGCCAATGTTCCGGAGTATTCCCCCTACTCCATTGCCGAACATGCGATAGCCCAATTACAGGCCCTTAACCGGAAGATTATTTTAGTGGATAGGCAGGTACATGCCTATAATTTTCTGCAAAGCAACCTGATGGGTTTCGATTTGAACAAAAAGACCGTAGGCATTGTTGGGACCGGTAAAATTGGCAGTGTAATGGCGAAGATCATGAACGGTTTTGGTTGCAAGATATTGGCCAATGACCTTAAACCCGATTATAGACTTGTACAACAATATGATCTTACCTACACTTCTTTGGACGAGCTTTGCAAACAATCGGATATAATAAGCCTTCACATTCCGCTCTCCCAAGAGAACTACTATTTAATAGACAAACAAAAATTGGCCCTAATGAAACCAGGGGTTATTTTGATAAATACGGCAAGAGGAGCCTTAGTGGAGACTAAAGCCTTGATAAATGCCCTGGAAAAAAAAGCAATTGGTGGTTACTGCACAGATGTTTATGAAAAGGAAATAGGATCGTTCTTTAAGGACAATTCTAAAGATGGAATCAAAGACACCCAATTAATGAAGTTATTGTCCTTTCCCAATGTGCTGCTTACACCCCACCAAGGATTTATTACCAAAGAGGCCTTGACCAATATTGCCGAAGTTACCTTTGAAAATCTGAATAGCTGGGAAGAAGGTAAACCGTCCAAAAACGAATTGGTCCTTGAAACCATTAGTTCATAGCAACGGACTAAACAATTTTCCAAAACCTTCCTTTAGCTTTTCTCCCCATGGTCTTTTTATATGGACTTCATAGACCAACATTCTACTTGAATATGCATCCTTAAGAAAGTCTTCCTTCAATAACTGGGCAAAAGAGGTGTCGTAAACAATGGCATTTACCTCATAATTCTGTTCAAAACTCCTATCATCCAAATTGGCCGTGCCTATGGTAGCTATAGCATCATCACTAACAATGATCTTACTGTGCAAAAATCCGTCGGGAAATAAATAGATCTTCACCCCGGATTTAAGAAGGGGTTCAAAATAGGACCGCACACTCCAACTTACTATTTTGTTATCCGCATTTTCTGAAACCATTAAACGTACATCCACACCTCCCAGTGCAGCGGTCTGCAAGGCCTGCATTACAGCCTGTCCAGGAATTACATACGGATTGGTAATAAACAGATAATTCTTCGCCTTATTGATTATTGTAAAGTAGGTTTGTTCCAAAGAAGGAAAATCGTCATCAGGTCCCCCGGAAACGATTTGCACAAGTTTACCTTCATTTTCATCAATTGCAGCTTTATCCGTATCCAAGGGTAGCACAGCAATAGTCTTTTGACAAACCAGGTACCAATCCATTGCAAAAACAAAATCCAAATGACTTGCCGCCGTACCTTCCAGTCTTAGGTGCATATCGTGCCAATTGCCCAGTTCCAGATCGCCTTTCAAATATTTATCCGATACGTTTATTCCGCCGGTAAATGCCACCTTGCCATCTACCACAATAATCTTTCTATGATTTCTATAGTTTAAGGACGAAAAAAAACGCCCGAACTTGAAAGGCAGAAAAGGATATACCTCTACCCCAATAGTTGTTAATTTTCTTAAATAGACCTTACTTAATGAAAAGCTGCCAATACCGTCATAAATCATTCTTACCTCCACCCCTTGCGTAATTTTACGCTCAAAAAGCTGCAATAGCCTTTCTGTTAGTTCCCCTTCTTCAAAAATGTAGTATTGTAGATGTATACGGTATTGGGCGTTCTCCAAAGATTCGAAGATAGATTCGAAGGTCGTTTTTCCATCTTTCAATAGTTGCAGTTCATTACTGTCTGTTGGCGGGAAATGTGAATTTCGATATACCAAGGTCATGAGTTTTTGGTATTTCCCGCTCATGGAAGCCATGTGCTGCATTAAGGGCTCCGGCAAATTTAAAAAAGCCTTCTTTTTTAATTTCAACAACTTATTTTTTCTTCGATTTCTTCCCAAAAGAAGATAAAGGAACATCCCGCCCACGGGAATGGTAAAAATGGCCAGAAGCCAGGCCAAACTTTTTGAAGGTTTGGCACCGTGCAAAAGGATACTTATGATAATGATTAAGGCAATAAGCAAATAAAGACTAAGAAAAATAGCATTCCACATGTTTCCCTTTTAGTTTGTTGACTTGGATAAGTACAATGAACAAATTTCGGGAATTGTTGTGTTTTAACTATGATAATTATCAGCTATTGATAGCTTTGAGCTATATATAGCTATCCTATTGTAGCAGTGAATGGTAATATAAAACCCTCAAAACATAAATGTTTTGTCTTGAGGATTCTTTATTGTCCTTATTATTTAGTTCCAAACATTGCTGGAAATTAGTTTTGTCCAATAATCAAAGGTTTTTATGTATTTCTAGTCCTATGAGTGAGCAAGCTTGCCCGCAATTATGCCTGGGCCTTTAAAAAGCTGTGCAATAGACTTGAAAATTCCCATTGTTTTAAAAGGCGCAAAATCGAACCGGAGAATGGCTTCCGGCGACTCCTCCCCTACAATGGCCAGTCCGTTCACTATCTCGAAGTCCAGAAACTTAATTCCGTCCGCCCGTTCTTGATATCTATCACTATAGATAATTCTACTCCCAGTTTTGGCAAGATAGAATCTGAACGTACTGTAAGAGCCCGGTTCCAGGCTAAGGACGCTTTTGGATTTTAGAAAAAGTCCGGTATGCATACCTTTGATAGGTATGGAAGCCTGACCTGGAAAGTCTGCAATAAAATGCTCCTGTCCTCTACTATCTATAGCAGAAAACTTAGTAATGTTCAAATCCATTTCGGACACTTTCATATCCGTGGCATAGATATTCCGCAGCACCAAATCCTTTATACATTTTCCATCAGAATCCAATAGATACCTATCGGATAGCAGAGGAACCACTTGCCAAGTTTTGGGATAAAAATTCATTTTTTTCATAACGAAGTAATTAAAGAATACACTTACAAATTTATTGGTAGGTGTACTTTAATGAAACAGCAGGATTTTCCAATTTATATGCTATCTTAACTTCAGATTTAAAATAAATCTTAAAAAATGTTAATATCTGGGATATTACGAGCTGATCCCGTTTAGGAGCCGTGTTATAATTATACAAGGTGTATTAGTAAATAGGACAGCTTTTGGGCTTGTACAATTAAAACTTCAAGGCCTACCTAAGTTACCGCTCTTCTAAAAAGTAATATTTACAAACGGAAGTATGGGGCTGGTATATACACTTTCATCTTTCTTGTACAGTAGATTGTACTTTGCCCCAACGGATATTTTTTCGTTAATATTCCAACCTAGACCAACGAAGAGTGCAGAGTCCCAATAATCATCGGTAACTTTTCCAGTAGATGTTTCTGTTTTGGTATTCACCTTGAGCTGGGCGAATTCCAACAAGGTCGTAAGTTGTCTGATCGGCCTATACTGGGTTATGATGTTCGCCCCGAAAGTTGTGGTATTCTGCAAATCTTTGATAGAGGTATAACTGCCCTGGATTCCACCACCTAGACTCACCTTATCGCTTACTTCATATATTAAATTGGGTGCTAAACTAATGTTTGTCCCCCCAACAAAGCTCAAGCCAAACCCTAAACCGAATTTTAATCTATTTTCTGTTTTGGAAGTACTATCCACAACCGCGATATCCGTGGTCTGGCAAAATACATTTTCACTGGATATGAACACTACAATAACCGTGGCCACGGTTAAAAAGAATCTATTTAATTTCATAATGGGCATGTTAATGGTTGGCTATATTTTATAGCTTTTTTTGCTTATTCAAGATATGGCTTTTTTTAACATTATTCAATATTTATTTTGCCCGCAATTAAAGCAAGAGGTTCCTTTTTAGTACATTTCCCTAAAATTTAATGGGTTTGACCAAGTCATTGCATATGATCCTAATGGAATTTCCTTATCGGTTGAAGTGGACCAAAGCTATAGTTAATGTTTAAGCCTAAGGATTTTGTCTTGACATTAGCCGGCATTTATTAACTCAGCAGAACATTCCTCCAAAATAAACCTGTTCTCCGTTTGGCTCAAGAAATCCCTATAATCTTTCAACTCCTTTTCAACATCTGCATTTTTCTCCATATCGTGAAAGTGATGGGTCGCAAGTCTTTCCAATCCGGCAAAGGCATTCATTCTATGAAATCCAAACATTACCCCATCATCTACGGATGTCTCATTAAAGAACTCCCCTTCCAAGGTAAATGCCTCCTTTGGTGCATTCCAGCTTGTAGTTAAAATATACTTTTTACCTTTTAAAAGTCCACCGGTACCGTAATTAATGGCCGGATTCTTACTACTTCTTCCATCACTGTGGTAAATACCATTTTGGTGTCCGTCTGTAAAAACCTCGTCAATATACTTTTTAAAGCCAAAAGGCAATTGAAACCACCAAATAGGAGTATGGTATATAATTAAATCTGCCCATTTAAACTTTTCCACTTCCGCTTTGGAATCGTAATTGTCCCCTACCTCTGTAGATTTAACAGCGTACCCTTCCAAGGATTGGAAGTGCGCAATAGTTGTATTGAACAAAGTCTCATTAAACCTGCCTCCTGAATGCGCAAATGGGTGTCCCCCATTAATAATAAATATCTTTTTCATGCTTACCATTTTAATTATGGTGTAAAAATAAAAGGAATACATGTATATTAAAAATAATACAAATTATACCTTTGTATTAAAATTTTAATGGTTATGGTAAATTTGGAATGGTATAGGACCTTTAAAGAGATCTATGAAAACGGAACCTTAACAAAGGCTTCCGTAGCCTTATATGCTTCGCAACCCGGAGTAAGTGTTCATTTAAATGCCCTGGAAGCCTACGTGGGCAAAAAACTTTTTGAACGTACCTCAAGGAAAATGATCCCAACCGAGGAAGGCAAATTTCTCTACGAGTACATTATAGACCCTATTAATGTATTGGAGATAGCGGAACAACATTTTAAAAAAACAACGCAGGAGAAAAATCCTTCATTACATATTGGCATGTGTTCTGAAACCTTTCAAATGATCATAGAGCCAGAAGTACCAAAATTAGAATTCGATCTAGTGGCAAAATTTGGAAACCATATGGACTTGATAAAAGACTTGAACAATGGTATATTGGATTTGGTAATAACTCCAAAAAAACAAACCAACAAAACAACCTTGGTCAACTACACTCCTTTTTCCAAGGAAAGTATTGTATTGGTTGCCGGAAAACGAACAGACATCTTCAAAATAGAAGATCGGCTAAAAAAAGGGGACCTACAGACACTTGAACAAGAGCTTTTGCAACACAGATGGTATAGTGCTTCCAATGAAATGGAACACTTTAGGAAATTTTGGTATAAAAACTTTAACAAACGTCCCACTTTTAAGCCTAATTACATCTTGCCAAGTATAAATTCGATCATCAGATGTTTGAGCAATGAAAATGGATTGGCTCTGGTTCCCGATTTTCTTTGTAAGGATGCCATTGCTTCCAATGAGATTAAATTGGTTTGGGAAGGTAACACCCCTACCGAAAACACTCTCTATTTTGCCTCTAGGACCGACTTAAAATACAAAAAGGAATTGGCCATTCTACAGGACATTTTTATATCTAAAATGAAACCATCACATTAGGCAATATAAAATTTTGGGCCGTATTCCTCCAACAAATATTGGATAAGCAAGGAGGCTCTTGTATGCTACTGGAGTTTGAATAAATAACATATATTTGGTTTGTACATATACAGATAACTATCAAAAAAACATTCACCGTGAAAAACCGTATTATTCTATTTCTAGGGACTTTTTTTCTTCTGACGTATGCTATACAAGCCCAAAATAGTGACCAAGTATACTTTACCAATGGCTTTAAGATAGGAGAATTAACCGATTCCTCTGCCATATTATGGACCAGATTGTGCCGATCCCAAAAACCGGTACCCATAAAACATCAACAGAAAGGGGCTCCCTTTAGAAGCCCTATCGATTTTGACAATGATATGCCGGTAAATGAAATGGACGGGGCCGTGGAGGGTACCTTCGGGCAAATCAGCATTGAGGTCCGTTCTAAAGACACTGTGATAAATACCCCATGGGAATATGTTTCGGAGTATAAAGACTTTACTTTTAAACACAAGGTTTCCGGTCTAAAATCCAATTCGGACTATACTGTAACCATTAGGGGAAGAAAAGGATCTGAAACACCCGTTACCGAAATACAGGGAAGATTTACCACTGCTCCCAAAGCAAATGAAGTGGTACCTGTCCTCTTCACCTCTTCCAC
Source organism: Arenibacter algicola (assembly GCF_000733925.1). NCBI lineage: Bacteria > Pseudomonadati > Bacteroidota > Flavobacteriia > Flavobacteriales > Flavobacteriaceae > Arenibacter > Arenibacter algicola. Next base: position 2,156,893 of record NZ_JPOO01000001.1, on the reverse strand, counting down.
CTGTCAATACTTTTGGTCCTATGACGATCCTGAAAGAGGCTTTAAGATATATGATAATATGCTAAAACTAAATCCGCTGTTTCACTGCCAAACGGGAGATTATGTTTATTACGACAAAGCCGGGCCCATGGCCTATAATTTAGAATTGGCCAGACATAAATGGCACGCCATTAATTCCTGGCCTTCTTTGAACAATTTCTACAACAATACTCCCCTTTACTTACAAAAGGACGACCACGATCTGTTAAAGGACGATGCCATGCCCACCTCCTCCCCTTTTGGTGAACTGAGTTTTGAGGATGGCCTGTTAATCTGGAACGAACAGGCCCCTATCATGGACAAATCTTATAGAACCTTTAGGTGGGGAAAAGATCTACAAATATGGATGGTAGAAGGTAGGGATTACAGAAGTGACAATAAAGCTCCTGACGGAGCAGACAAAAGTATTTGGGGGAAGGAGCAGATAGAGTGGTTTAAACAAACGGTGGAAGCCTCGGATGCCACTTTTAAGATACTAAGCTCGCCCACCCCCGTGGTAGGTCCGGATAGGGCCAAAGGAAAAATTGACAATCATTCCAATGTTTCCTTTAAAACAGAGGGCGATTGGTTACGTAAATACCTTTCCGATCAAAAAATGCTCGTAATCAATGGGGATAGGCATTGGCAATACGTTTCCGTTGATCCGGAGACCGGCCTTATGGAATTTAGCCAAGGCCCATCAAGCGACTCCCATGCCCAGGGATGGGATGCAAACGATAAACGTCCCGAGCACAAGTTCCTAAGGGTCAAGGGTGGATTTTTGGCCGTAAAAATACATCGGGAAGGGAATACTCCTATTATTGAGTTTATTCATTATGATGTTGATGGCAATATTGTGAACAAGGAAACCATAAGTAGGTAAAAATTAACTAACTTCAAGTTTAATTAAAGGCTATACCCCTAACCCAACATAATAAATTGCCAAATGAACAGGAGAAATTTTATAGGTAAAACAGCAGTCCTAAGCGCATCGGCTTTAATGCCCTTAAGTTCATTTTCCATATTGGGGCAACCAAAATACAAGATGGGTTATCAGTTGTTTTCTGTACGTACCGATATAGCCGAAAATCCCCTTGCCACTATTAAGGCCTTAAAGGAAATGGGCTATGAGGACTTCGAATTCTATGGATTTGATGCTGACAAGGGCCTTATTTATGGCTATACCCCTTCTGAATTGAAGACTATTTTGGATGACCTGCAATTATCCATTACAAGCGGACATTACAGCTTTTCCCCTTACTTGGAAAAGTCCAATGAGGCGTTAAAATATTATGTAGATCAGTGTATTCTGGCAGCCAAGGCTATTGATAGCAAATATATCACTTGGCCCTATATTGCTCCGGAACAGCGGACTTTGGATAACTTCAAATTAATGTCCCACAAACTCAACCTTATCGGGGAACAAGTCAATGAGGCTGGACTAGGATTTGCCTATCACAATCACGGCTATGAATTTGAAGATTACGGAGGCCAAAGCGGATTTGACATCATATTAAACGAAACGGATGCTTCTTTGGTAAAACTCCAGATGGATATGTACTGGGTAATGCATTCCTCCACACTAACTCCGAAGGAATTAATAGAGAAACAACCTGGGCGTTACGTAATGTGGCATATCAAGGACATGGATAAAATTAGTAGGGACTATTCAGAATTGGGCAATGGATCCATTGATTACAAATCAATTCTTCCAGACCCTAAAAAATCGGGATTGGAGTTCTATTATTTGGAACAAGGTGGAAATTTTAAGACAAATCCTATGCAAAGTGCGGCGGATAGTGCCGAATATTTTAAAAAACACCTGCGGCAATATTTATAATCCATCTTCATGACTTTATAAAGTCCCCTTTGCCTTAGCACAAAAAAACAGAATAACATATATTCAATGAAGTAGGCATTATTCAATTTATTACTTTCTAACAAATAGAATTCAGCTTTTTTCTTACTCTCGAATTTTCAAAACAAACAATAAAATAAGGGTCAACAAACCATACTTTTTTAATATCTCCTGCCACAACTGAACCTCAATCCTTATTTTTGCCAAATATTCAACATTGCATTCTGGTCATGAACAACGGTTTAAGACGATTAATTTACGATTACCTGATCCAATCTGGTCTGGAAGCCAATATGGCCTCCTACCTAAATGCATTAATTCTTTTTATAGGAATAATTTTAGTGGCCCTATTAATGGATTATATCCTTTGGAAACTATTCCGTTTCCTATCGGTCAGGTTCGCTAGACAATCCAAGACCAATTTTGACGATTTTTTAGTATTCAATAAGGTTCCCAGATATGTGGCACACATTATACCCCTATGGTTGTTGTACCGCTATCTTCCTTTGGCCTTTCTTGATTTTGAAAATGTAGAGGGCATTATATTGAAGTTAATCGAAATACTTGCCGTAATCCTGGTTTTAGTGCTGATTAGAAGCTTACTCAGAAGCATTAAGGATTATCTAAAGACCTTGCCCCATATGAAGGACAAGCCTTTGGATAGCTATATTCAAGTATTTATGATATTCGCTTGGATTGGAGGGATACTTACTTTTTTTGCCGTATTGACCGACATTACCATTTGGAAATTCTTTACCACCTTGGGTGCGGCCTCTGCGGTAATCCTTTTGATATTCAAAGATACCATTTTGGGTCTTGTAGCAAGTATACAGGTAAGTATCAACGACATGGTCCGCATTGGGGATTGGATAACCTTTGAAAAATTTGGGGCCGATGGCAATGTTACCGAAATTTCACTTGCCACGGTAAAAGTCCAGAATTTTGACAAGACCATTACTACAATTCCTACCTATTCACTTATTTCGGATTCGTTCAAAAACTGGAGGGGAATGCAGGCTTCGGGAGGCCGTAGGATTAAACGCGCCCTGCTTATAAAACAGAAAAGCATCAAATTCCTTACTGCAGAAAATATTGAAACCTTAAAAGGTATACAGATAATTGCCAAATATATAGAAACTAGAAATAGCACTATAGACACGTACAACAAAGAGCATGGTATTGACAAACAATTGGCCATAAACGGAAGGAACTTGACCAATATTGGGGTTTTTAGAAAATATGTGGAGACTTACCTAAAGAACCATTCCGCTATAAACCAGAAAATGACCCTAATGACCAGACAATTGCCCCCTACTTCCCAAGGAATACCTTTGGAAATTTATGCCTTTAGCAGTGATAAGCGTTGGGAAAACTACGAGTATATTATGGCCGATATTTTTGACCATTTGTTGGCGGCGCTACCCTATTTTGAGTTGGAAGTATTTGAACTGCCAACCACTTTTAATAATGGTTTGGAGGAGATAGAAATTGAAGAGTAAGGGTCTCATTACAAGGTAGGAATGCCATAAATATTGTAAATGAAACCTAAGTTTCCATGTTTTCCATTAAATTAATAGTATGAATCGAATATTAATTTTGTTTGCACATCCTAAATTTGAACAATCCAGAGCAAACAAAGCCCTGGTCAAAATGATAGAAAACAAGGAAGGCGTTACTTTTCATGACCTATATGAGCGCTATCCTGATTTTAACATAGATATCACCAGTGAAAAAAAACTTTTGGCCGAACATGATGTTATTGTTTGGCACCATCCTTTTTATTGGTACAGTTGCCCGCCTTTAATGAAACAATGGATGGATGTTGTTCTGGAATTCGAATGGGCCTATGGCTCAAATGGCACGGCACTACAATCCAAAAAATGTTTAAATGTCATTACCACTGGGGGAACCAGGGCCGTTTACTGTTCGGAGGGAAGCAATAATTATTCTGTAAATGAATTTTTAAGACCTTTTGAGCAGACCGCCAGACTCTGTGGCATGGAATATCTTCCGCCATTTACGGTTATGGGAACCCATAACATCTCGGATAAGGACCTGGAAGAATACACCTTGAAATACGAACAATTAATATGTGAATTACGGCAAAGCTTGCCTTTTGACAAGATCAGAAACTGTGAATTCTTAAATGACACTCCCCAACTAAAAAAGGTAACATCCAAATGAGCGGTAGTATACTTTTTGCAGCAATTGTATTTCTGACCGGCGCAATTATTTGTGTCCCCATAGCCAAAAAGTTCGGATTAAGTTCTGTACTGGGCTACCTCTTGGCAGGAATACTAATAGGGCCTTATCTTTTAGGCTTTGTTGGTGATGAAGGTCAGGACATACTTCACTTTGCCGAATTTGGTGTGGTCATGATGCTTTTTCTAATAGGCCTTGAGATAGAACCAAAAAGCTTTTGGCAAATGAGGAAAACCATAATTGGTATGGGTGGGGCCCAGGTTTTGGGTACCATGATTGTTTCCTTCTTGTTATTTACCACGATCGGCTTTGATTGGAAAGTTTCGTTGATCATATCCATGGCAGTATCCCTCTCCTCCACTGCCATAACCTTACAGACCATTAAGGAAAATGGATTGATGAATACCACCTACGGTGCTTCATCGTTTTCCATACTTCTTTTTCAGGATATTATAGTTATTTTGATGTTGGCGGTTATCCCCTTGCTTACGGACTCGGAAAAAGCTGCCATTGCCGACGACCATTCGGATCATATCTATCTGCTCGAAAATTTACCCCTGGGGTTTCAGGCCTTGGCCATTTTTCTATCGGTAGTGACAGTGGTTCTTGCCGGTAGATATTTCTTTGTTCCCATGTTGCGGCTGGTGGCCAAAACAAGACTTAGGGAGCTCCTATCTGCCTCAGCATTGCTAATCGTTATTGCCCTGGCCTATCTCATGGAATTGGTTGGACTAAGTCCGGCCTTAGGAGCTTTTCTTGGAGGGGTGGTATTGGCTACCAGTGAATTTAAGCATGAACTGGAAAGTAATTTGGAACCCTTTAAAGGCCTTTTGTTGGGCTTGTTCTTTATGGCTGTCGGTGCCTCCATTAATTTTATTGTTATTGGGGACAACCCCTTAATGATTAGTGGGCTGGTAGTCGCCGTAATTGTTTTAAAGGCCCTAATACTGTTCTTGGTCGCAGCCATTTTTAAGCTCAAGGCCGACCAAAGACTGCTCCTGACTATTGGGCTGGCCCAAATTGGGGAGTTTGCCTTTGTTCTACTTTCTTTTGCCTATCAATTAAATATTCTGGATAGGGTAGAGTTGGATATGATGTTGGTTGTAACGGCACTTACCATGACCCTTACACCCATACTTGGAATAATAAATGAACGATTGATCCTACCGAGGGTTGGAACCAAAAAAGCAGAAACAAGACAGGTAGATCATATAGCTAAGACCCACAAAGTTATTTTGGTAGGTTTTGGCCATTTTGGAAGTACCGTAGGAAGGTTCCTCAGATCATATGGCATTGAAGCCACCATATTGGATAACGATTCCAACCGGGTAGATCTTCTTAGGAAAATGGGTTTTGAAGTATATTACGGGGATGCCACGCGCATGGATCTTTTGGAATCGGCCGGTATAGCAGAGGCCAAGATTCTAATATCCGCTATAGACAATAGCGATAACGTAATTCATCTTACCAAAATGGTCAAAGAGAAATATCCAAACGTTAAACTAATGTTACGTGCAAAAAATAGATATGATGCGTATGATTTATTAAACATGGGTGTTGAAGATGTGTACAGGGAATCTTTGGAAACCTCCGTTAAGATGGCTGGTGATGCTTTGAACCATTTGGGATTTAGAAAATACACCATTTACAGACAGGCCCAAAAATTTATTCAATATGATGAGGAAGGCCTGAGACGAATGACCGATAGACCCAAAACCAAGGAGGAATATATATTTAAGGCCAAAGAAGAGATCAAACAGCAGGAAAAACAATTGGAAGAAGATCTTAAAAGAGGAATTATTGAATTTGACAATCATTGGGATAGTGAACAGATGAGAGCGGCCCATAAAAGTCCTGAACGGTAATCATAAGATTAGATATCCTTGTACATCATCCAATATAACTCTATAATTTCTTCTAGAACACTGGAAAACAAAAATTGAACCTCCAATTAATGGTTCTTGTTTAAGTTGCCCACGCTTCTTAGATATGGTAAGTCAGATCACTTCATTTCTATAAAGGCAAAGTCTCCTACAAATCCATAAAATGTTATTTCAGCTGCAATTTTAACTCTAGTAAGTATACAGCAGCTAAAACCTATTCCCATGGTGAAACACGCAACATTAAAAATAACCCATAAAATACTCCTAATCTAAACGGATTACAAAAGGTTAATAGGCTGTTTAAAGAAAGACCTGCCCATAAAATTGGTTAATGTATAGACAAGAGGCAGACAGTACAGGATGCCCAAATCCCTCTCCAAGCTTATTATTGTAGAATTGAATGGCCAATTGTAACATTAATAAAAAGGCATGGCCTAGTAGTTTTGCCATACGATTACAAATTATCAAACAATTAACACAAAAATTGTAATCTTTCGTATGAATAACCTAAAATACTTTGTTAATTCTCTAATTTCGCCAATTTTCAATATTCATAACCAATAAGTTAATTTACATCATAAATAACCAAACCATTAACCAAAATGAAAATAGGTATTTTAAAAGAAACCTTGGATGGAGAAAGACGCGTTGCCATTACACCTAACATTGCAAAACAATTAATTGCATCAGGATTTGAACTCCTTGCGGAGGAAGGTGCAGGAGAGTACTCGTCCTTTAAAGATTCTGATTATAAAAATGTTGGGGTGGCTGTTGAAAAAAGAGCAGTCATTTTCCATGAAGCCGAGGTACTCCTAAAAATCAATCCCTTTGATGAAGAAGATTTAAAGTTGGTCGATAAAGGGCAGATTTTGATCAGTAAATTGTACCACAAATCCAATCCAGAACTAATCAAGGCTATTGCCAATAAGGGGGTTAGCGCATTTTCCATGGATGCCATCCCAAGAATTTCCAGAGCCCAGGATATGGATGTATTAAGTTCCCAAAACAATCTGACGGGCTATAAAGCGGTGATTTTGGGAGCCTTTGAAATGACCAAAATCTTTCCTTTGATGATGACATCGGCAGGAACCATTGCTCCCGCCAGGGTATTGATCTATGGTATTGGGGTTGCAGGCCTACAAGCCATAGCGACTGCCAAAAGATTGGGAGCTATAGTAGAAGCCACGGATATAAGATCTGAAACCAAGGAGCAAGCGGAATCCTTGGGGGCCAAATTTATCTCGGTAGACAACGAGGGAGAGGAAACAGAAGGGGGCTACGCCAAGGAAGCCTCGGCAGATTACCAAAAAAGACAAAAAGAGGCAGTAAACAAATCATTGTTCAAGGCGGACTTGGTTATTACAACTGCCAATATCCCTGGTAGAAAAGCACCGATTTTAATTACGGAAGAACAGGTAATGCACATGAAAAATGGTGCAGTAATCATAGATTTGGCCGCTGCCCAAGGGGGAAATTGTGAAGTAAGTGAGATAAATAAGACCATAGTAAAAAATGGAGTAAAGGTCATTGGCACCAGTATTGACCCAAGAAGCGTTTCCACAAATGCTAGTGATCTATATGCGAAAAACATCTACAACTATATTATACACTTAACCGACGGGACCAATTTTAAATGGGATCTGGGGGAAGAAATTACGGATGAGACCTTGATCGTCCAAAATGGAACTATTAGAAAAAATTAAATAATTAAACAATGAACGAATTTTGGGAATTTATAGAGAATAACCTACAGATTACATATATCCTTATCCTTGCCATATTTGTTGGGATAGAGGTAATAAAGAGCATTCCTGCTGTTTTGCATACACCTTTAATGTCGGGCGCAAATGCCTTGAGCGGCGTTGTAATTGTCGGCGCAATTTTAGTGATGTTGCATGCAGACCCAACCGATTATGTAGCCCTTTCATTGGGATTCATTGCTGTTGTCCTGGGTGTCTTAAATGTGGTAGGTGGCTTTGCGGTTACCGATAGAATGTTACAAATGTTTAAAAGAAAAAAATAATGGGAGTTTTATTGAATATTATATATCTGATTGCAACCGTAACATTTATAGTTGGCCTAAAAATGTTGGGCCACCCGGAAACGGCAAAAAAAGGCAATCTAATAGCGGCGGCCGGTATGGGATTGGCCATTTTGGGAACTGTTTTTGTTCATGAATTGGAGGTTCCCCCCCTGATATATATCCTAGTGGGAATAGCAATTCTTATAGGGTCTATCATAGGCTGGTTGATCGCCATAAAGGTAGAAATGACGAAGATGCCGGAATTGGTCTCTTTATTCAATGGTTTTGGGGGTGCAAGCGCAGCACTTATTGGCCTAGTGGAATACGGTAAAAATGTAACCAATGCTACCCAGTCCATGACTATAGTTTCAGGTATAATAATCGGGGCCATTACTTTTTCTGGTAGTTTAATTGCCTGGGGCAAATTGAACGGCTCCTTAAAAAGCGTGGTAAGGATACCCTATTACAACATTGTAAACAACATTACTATTATTGGAATTATCATTTTTGCGGCATTTATGGTCGCTTCCAGCGTAGATAGTCAACTGCTTTTGTATACACTATTGGCTGCCGGCCTTATCTATGGAATTCTATTTGTGCTTCCTATTGGAGGCGCTGATATGCCCGTGGTAATCTCATTATTGAATTCCCTGACAGGTATTGCCGCGGCCATAACAGGTATTTTATATAATAATATGGTAATGCTCGTGGGGGGTATATTGGTAGGTTCTGCCGGTATTATCCTAACTGTGGCAATGTGCAAGGCCATGAATAGGACCTTGGGATCCGTAATTTTTGGTGCTTTTGGGGGAGCAGCTGCAACAGCAGGTGAGAATAAGGCCTTAGGGTCCATAAAAAGCACCACGGCCAGCGATGCTGCCATTATGATGAATTACGCAAACAATGTGGTCATAGTTCCGGGCTATGGCTTGGCAGTTGCACAGGCTCAACATGTAATTCATGAATTGGAAGGAATATTGATAAAAAGAGGGGTAAATGTAAAATATGCAATCCATCCTGTAGCCGGCCGCATGCCGGGACATATGAATGTGTTATTGGCCGAATCCAATGTAGAATACAATATGTTGGTTGAAATGGAAGATATTAACCCCCAATTTAGCAATACCGATATAGTATTGGTTGTTGGGGCGAATGACGTTGTTAATCCGGCAGCACACAACAATCCGGCAAGTCCTATTTACGGTATGCCAATTTTGGATGTGGAAAATGCCAAACATATCATCGTAAACAAACGGAGTATGAACGCTGGTTATGCAGGGATAGAGAACGAATTGTTCTATAATACCAAAACCTCCATGCTTTTCGGTGACGCCAAGGCGGCTTTGACAGATTTGGTGGCGGAAATGAAAAATATCTAAATCCTATGAAGTATTTCAGGTTATTCTTAAGTGGAGGTATAATTGGTGGGTTTAGGGCCCTGTAGCATCTAAAAATTCATAAACAAGAGGGCGAGATTTATTGGTCGCCCCCTTGTTCTTAGTGGATTCAATATCCATGAAACTACTTAATAGAAGTGCTGATACCGCAATCAATGAGGTAAAATGAAACCATTTGTTTTAATGGTCAATCTATTTTTATCATATTAGGAGAACCTATAGTTGGAAAAATACAAATCACTCAAAAGAAATATGTCGGCTCATGTTTTCTTCCACGGACATAAAAGACTCTACCCCTTTTATCCCGTCTATGGTTAAAATAGTATCTTGGTATACATCACGGTAATGCATACTATCCCTGGCGTGCATTTTAAGAAAAATATCGTACTTGCCAGTACTGTGGTGAATTTTGACCACTTCCGGCACCTTTTGCAGGGCCTCGATAACTTGTTTGTACATAAAACTTTCACGTAGATAAACTCCTAGAAAAATGGTCATTTTCCATCCAATCTTGCTGTAGTCCAGATTTAGGGTTGCCCCCTTTATCAGCCCCAAATTTATCATTTTCTTTGTCCGGGCATGTACAGTGCCTGGGGAAATACCCGCCTTTTTAGCTACTTCGGTATAGGGCATCTGTGCATTGTCTGCCAGCAAACTTAAAATTTTGAAATCCATTTCATCTATTCTATCTTTCATATTGTTCAATTTGAGATTATCTAGACCATTAAATATCTGTTATTCGTATAACATCAACTGCGAAATGCTGTGTTTTATTCTGATAATTATAAGTTTCAGTAAATTTAATTCATCATTTAACGAAAAACACTAATAATATGATAATAAAAGGATGTAAAAATAATTTTATGTCATTTTTCAGAAGTAGGATTTTTCATATTATTAAAAATCATTTTTTCATTTTTTTGTTCCTTACATTGGCCTCTAAACCTTGAATTTTAAATTCTAACATATCATTATAAAAATTGATAATATCTATATATATGATATATAATAATGGATTAAACTATCATTTATTTAGTTTTGTATAGAAACAGTCTCCTTTATTGAAATCTTGGGGTCAACTCCCATGATCTCTATCAACTAAATACCTCAACCTTTAAATATTCAATATTTGGAACCATTGCCTAATGGCAACAGGAACTAGGCTCCTTTTCCAATTGTAAGAATTAGGTCTGCTGCTATTATAGGCTATAATTAAGGATTCTCTTTTATAGCTTTCCTTTATCCCGATAATTGACAAGAACAAAAACATCCTAATCCATTTAGTTTTTGGAACTTTTACCCATGCCCTAAGCAGTTGTTCAAAAGAAAAAATCGACTCCTATATATATAGGTATACATTTTTCCAATATTGATTTAGTTTTAATACAATATTATCCATGTTTATAATAAAGGTTAACCCTTAACCCCAATTCCATTAATCATTCCGTTTTTAGTTTGAATTCCCTATTTGCCATTACGGACCAATGTCTCTATCCTTTACAACAATTAAGATAATTTAGCACTATGCGTTTAACTGGTTTCCTTTAATAGTCCGGGCACTGAAAGTTGCTCCTATTGTATTAGCTATAATATACTAGAACAACTTGAACCCCTATTATTGGACCAGACTAGTAATATCTCCAAGGAATTGGGGGTAATAATAAACCCTGTGGATGAAAACTAAGACCTACCCCTGTACAAAACTTGCAAAAACGCCCATCCAAGATCAAATCATATCGTTTTAACACTTTTTAGATCATAATAAACATATGTGTCAGTTTTTTGCAAAAATAACGATGAAAAATATTCAATAAAATCGTTTTAACAGCCCATTCTGATAAATTTAATTTACCATTTTGCAAAAAACATCAATAATATGATAAGAAATGTGAGTAAATACTGATTTTAATGTATTCTAGATAAGAGGCTTTTTATCATAATCATAAAAATGAATTATTTGCAAAATTGATCATTATGACAGCATTTGTTCTTTAAAATTTAAAAAGCTGACATTTCGGTAGAAAAGTAAATTTATAATAGCGATATGATTAGTTTTATCCCTATATCTACCTATAATACAGGCTTTTACAAAACTGTCAAAATTTTATTTATGCCAATGTATCGTTAAATTTGTAAAGTCATTTAACAACAAAAGTAGAGTTGTTTTTTGATAGTTAAGTATCCGGAACTTTCCTTTTACCAGGTGTACAGTTGAATTTCCATGGCCATGGAAACGATTGAAATTGGTATGCCTACAACATTGTTTACTAACTACCTTAAACTATTGTATATGAAGAAAGCTCTAATACTATCACTCGCACTATTCAGTATGCTAGCGATGAACGCCCAACAAATTACTGTATCTGGAAAAGTTACAGATGAAGTCGGTACCCCCCTACCAGGCGTGAATGTAGTAATCAAGGGTACCACTAAAGGAAGTATCTCGGATTTTGACGGAAATTTTTCCATTGACGCCGAATCCGACGCAGTTTTATTATTATCATCATTAGGTTACGCAAATAAGGAAATTCTAATAGGAGGAAGAACCAATATTACCGTAACCCTTCCCGAAGCTGCTGAAATGTTAACGGAAACTATAGTTATTGGCTCTAGAAGTAAAGGTAGGACCAAATTGGAAACTACTGCCCCCGTCGATGTTATTAGTATAAAGGAACAGGCTATTAATATGCCGCAGATGGACCTGGCGCAAATGCTGGTCGCTTCAGCACCCTCTTTTAGCGCCTTTCGCTCCCAGGGTGGTGACCTTTCGTCTGCCGTCGACCCTCCAACGCTTCGTGGTCTTGCCCCGAACCAAATGTTGGTACTTATAAATGGTAAGAGAAGGCATACTTCGGCACTTTTGGCAGGTTCGCAAACAGGATCGGCTGCAAATGCCACGGATATGAGCTTCATTGTCCCAGATGCTATTGACAGGGTAGAAATTTTAAGGGACGGTGCCTCGGCACAATACGGTTCCGATGCCATTGCCGGTGTAATGAACGTTGTATTAAAAAAAGGCACTGGAGAGTTTACCGGAAATTTTACTGTGGGCGGATTCCCAAATTCCGCCCCAGATCTTAGCGGAACCGATGTAAGTGAAGAAAATCAGGCTTTGTTGAAAGATACCGAGCCAGATGGTATCAATTATCAATTGGCTGGAAATTATGGAATCTCCTTCGAAGAAGGTGGCTACTTAAACCTTACGGGACTTTACCGCCAGGCCGAAGCAACAGTTCGCCCCAATATAAGTAATGCTACGCCTTATGGAGATGCATACCTAAACAATGAGCGTACCGATGCCCAAGGGAATATTATCATAACCAACCCAGAACTGGTAGCGGCACAGGCTTCAGGCAATACCGCACTTGCCGATGACCTTAGGACCGATACCGGACTTATGGCTGCAAGAGGCTTAACTTATAAAGACTTCTCTACCTATGCAGGTACTGCAGCATCCAATCTAGGAGTATTGGCCTACAACATGGCATTGCCCATCAATGAGGATATAGAATTTTATTCTTTTGGTGATTTTGGATATAAATACACTGCTGGGTACAGCTGCTTTTATCGAAGACCGGCCCAGGCCGATCGTGCCAACTTTGACTTGTTCCCGAATGGATTTAGGCCTCAAATTGCCAGTACCCAGACCAACATAGCCTTTACAGGTGGAATTGATGGTACCCTAGGCGATTTCAATTTTGATTTCAGCAACACCTTCGGAAGAAACAAAATGAATTATGACATGTTCAATACCTTCAATGCAAGTTTACAATCCGAGTCACCGACAACAATGGATTTGGGAACACATAGTTTCTACCAGAACACCACCAATTTTGATGTATCCAAATATTTTGATGATGTATTATCTGGACTAAACGTTGCTATAGGAGTAGAACTAAGGGTAGAAAATTACCAAATTGAGGCAGGTCAGGCAGAAAGTTACTCTATAGGCGATGCCGGAATTTATACCGCCACTACGGACAACGAAGCATTATTGGGTCCTGATGGTTTTCCCATGGAAGATCTTAACTCCGAACCCATTGTGAATGCAGATGGCAGCCCAGTAGTTCTGCCTTATGGTGAGGCCAGTACTAACATAAATAAGTTCTATAGCCCCAACTGTCAGTGTTTTAGAGGCTTTGCTCCTGAGAATGAGGCCAACGAGTTTCGCTCGGTTACCGCCGCTTATTTGGATGCAGAACTTGATGTTACCGAAAAATGGTTGCTGACAGGTGCCCTGCGTACAGAGAACTATTCAGATTTTGGAGATGTCTTTACAGGTAAAATAGCTACTAGATACTCCATCTTGGACAACTTTGCCTTGAGAGGATCTTTCAGCACTGGCTTTAGAGCTCCTTCACTACAAGAATTGAATTATTCACACACCTTTACCTTCTTTGTAGGTCTTGATCCTTTTGATGGAACGCTTTACCCAAATACAAGTAGTGCCGCACGGGCAATTGGTATTGAAACTCTTAGACAGGAACAATCCACCAACTTAAGTCTAGGTTTTACTACCCGTCTCTTCAACAAAATAGATCTAACGGTAGACGCATATAAAATTGATATTCAGGATCGGATCTTTGAAACCGATAATTTTAACGCTAGCGAAGCTCCTGTATTGGCTCCTATTATTGGTTCCGGATTGGCAAGTTTTAGAATTAATGGTGGAGACATAAGCACCAAAGGTGTTGAAATAGTAGCCAACTATAGAGAAAAAGTGGGTGAAGGCATGTTAGGCCTAACACTTTCAGGGGTATTCCGTGAAAACACTTTTGAAGGGGCAAGTGTTCCAGACCTTAATACGGTTTTGACCGATGAGGAATTGGAAACTAAATACGTAAACAGGTCTTCCATAGGTCAATTCGAATCAGGTACACCAAATACCACCTTTATTGGTTCTGGAACCTATTCTTGGGGCAAATGGTCAGGGATGCTAAGGGGATCTTATTTTGGGGAGGTAACTTCATTGGACAACACTTTCAGAACTCTTAATGATGGTTCTGAAGGATATTCCGATCAAACCTTCTCTGCTCAATTTGTTACCGATATAGGAGTTACCCACAACTTTACGGATAAGCTTGCATTAACTGTAGGGGGCAATAACATCTTTAATAAGTACCCAGATATCCTGAGAGCAGAAGAAAGAGGATTCTACCTCTACTCCAACTATCAGCAAGGTTCTAACGGTGCATATTATTTCGCTAGACTAACTTTTGGATTCTAATCTGCTAACGCTATAAAAAATAAAAGATATGAAACATACATCTATAAAAATAATTAGTTTACTATTTCTTGTTTTCTTCACTGCTTCATGTGAGCAAGAAATGCCAGAAGCTGCATTAGAGGCCGCCGAAGGCGGGGGAACATTACGAAATTACACTGCCTATACTATCGATGCTGCGGATCCCAGTGGATCCAATGTATATGGGCGCGTGGTTTTCTGGAAAGGTACCCTAAACAGAACACTTGTTCAGGTTTCCCTTTATAACACCATTGAAGGGCAACAACATCCTGCACTCATTTTAGAAGGTGCCTCAGGAGTGGGAACAACTACCCTGCTAACTCTGGATACGGTTTCCGGAGATACGGGCGAACTAAATGACAACAAGTTTTACGTCATTAGCGACACTTCCTTTTATGATGGACTCCTAGACCTGGATGCGCACATAAACATTTACCTGAGCGAAACAGACAATACGGTTGTCGCCTCAGGAAATATAGGCGCAAATGCCGATCCGGTAGAAAGTAATTAAAAATTAAACTCATAAACTTAAATACAATAACATTATGAAAACATTAGACAGAAGAGCATGGTTAAAAAGGGGTGCTTTGACAGCTGCAGGCGCAATGGTAATGCCCCATTTGAGTTTCGGAATTTCCGAGATGCCCAAAGCACCTTTGGCACTTGATGCCCAGGGAAATGCCATTTATACTCCATTTTTTAAGGAATTTTTACCGGCATTTAGTCGCGAAATGCCGGTATTGGAAGCCAAATTGAATGCTAATGAAAACCCTTACGGTCCATCCCCTAAGGCAATCTCAGCCTTACAGAAAGTAGCCTTTAAAGGCAATCGTTATGCCTGGTACGAACTTTTTGACCTGATGGGCAAAATTGCTAAGGAAGAAGGTGTGGATATCAAGAATATTATGATGGGACCGGGATCATCAGATCTTTTGGAAAAAACAGCCATGGTCCTATTTGCAAACGGTGGCAATGTAGTATCCGCAGACCCAACTTATATGTCATTGATTCGCGTTGCGGAGGCCACAGGTGCTTCTTGGAAGGCAATTCCCTGTAAGGCAGATTGGTCACATGACCTAAAAGCCATGGAAGCTGCCATTGACGCAGATACAAAATTGGTATACATCTGTAATCCTAACAATCCTACAGGAGCAATGACCGATAGTGCTGAATTGGTGGATTTCTGTTCAAGGGTATCAGAAAAAGTTCCCATTTTCGTGGATGAGGCCTATATGGGCTTTTTAGAGGATGGTGCCAAACAAAGTATGGTGTCTCTAATAAATGAAGGCAAAGACGTTATAATAGCCCGTACATTCTCAAAAATACACGGTATGGCCGGCCTTAGGGTGGGATATATCGTGGCACAGGAATCTACTCTTGCAAAACTTGAAAAAGTTACCCGCGGGGGTATGGGCATTGCTTACACCTCCATATTTGCAGCTACTGCCAGTATGGATGATGTAGCCTTTCAGGACAAATCCAGAAAGCTTAACGCTGAATGTCGCGAATATGTCTACCAAAGCTTGGATAAAATGGGCTTTGAGTACATTCCGTCTTCCACAAGTTTCATAATCTTCCCAATAGAAATGGAAGGAAAGGCATTCCTGGAAAAAATGACTGCCCAAAAAGTAGGTGTTCGTGCCTTCGAGATCATGGGCAAGAACTGGTGCCGTGTAAGTATGGGTACCATGGAGGAAATGAAGCTATTTACAAAAGCGTTGGAAAAAGTATTGGTTTAAGTTGAGTTTACCCACAGGTTGGATCAATAGGAGGGCCGTAAAGATCTTTCTATGATCCAACTACTGTTGGGTTTTTTATTACGGAAACCCCCGAACGGAATAGCGAATTATTAAGAACTTATAATATGAATTATGCATTACAAAAAACATTAGAACTCCTACTGATCATAGGTCTGGGTCTATTACTACAAAAAAAGGTAGCTAAGGATGACCTAAAAGGGATAAAGACCTTGATATTGAGTGTGGCATTGCCAGCTACAATTTTTGTAGCCCTATTAAAAATAGAACTCAAAGGGTCATTATTGATTTTCCCCCTGATGGCCCTAGTATTTAATTTTATAATGGCCATAGCCACCAAATACCTATTGGCATCATCATTACCTAAAAATGAAGGAGCCAAAAAAAGAACATTGACAATGCTCCTCCCCTCTTTGGCACCAGGCCTCTCCTGTTTTCCCTTTATCATAGTCTACTTGGGCGATGAATATCTGGCCTTGGCCGCATTGGCAGACTTGGGGAACAAAATCTTTGTCCTTATCCTTTTGTATATGTTAGGGATGCACTGGTATCATGCCAGGGCCGTCAAAGATTTGGTTGCAACTACTTCCAGCAAGTTAAAAGGCCTGTTTCTTTCAATGCTGAATGAACCTATTAACTTGGTTATAATAGTAGCTCTGGTACTATTGGGATTCGGACTTAGCCTTAGCTCCTTTCCTGAGTTCTTGGAGAATACCATTGTTAAAATGAGCTTGATTATGACACCTTTGGTGCTCCTTTTTATTGGTATGGCAGTACGTATAAAATTTAGGGAATTCGGCTTTATCTTTTCACTTTTGATGAGACGTGCCGGAATCACCTTTTTACTATCGGCTATTTTTGTGTTCCTTTTTCCAGCATTGGCTGCCCCAATGATTTTATTAATTGTGGTATTCCCACAAAGTGCCTGCAGTTTTTGGCCGTTTGCCCATATGAGTGCAGTAAGTACATTGGAGGAAAAGGACGAACAGAAGAAGCCTACTTTCGATATTAACTTTGCAGTTAATATTTTGGCTTGTTCCATGCCGTTTTCCACTATTTTGATCATCAGTATTTTTTCTTTCAGCGATTTTTTTGTGAACCCAGTAGTGCTAACGGTTACAGGAATCATAATGGTGGCTGTCACCTATATTCCTTATTTGATCACTAAACTGAAAAGGAGCAACAAGTCCGAGGAAGTTGTTAACTACAATACCTTTTTTGGAATAAATACCAATGCACATTCATCGGAAAATAATTAATACTTCTTAATAAGTACTGTGAGTTTTTCTAAAAATAAAAAGGCCCCTGAAATACCTTCAGGGGCCTTTTACTATTATTTAATTGGACCAGCTTAAAGGATACTTCCTTTTTTACTAACCTCCAAAGGAATACGATATATCACCCCTTGCTCGAAAGTTCCTTTTGTAACCTTTTGGAAATCGATACTATTTCGAATATAGGTTTCCAATGCTTCGTTTTCTGTTTTAACACTTAGAACCCGTAAATAATCACCGTTGTCCAAGGCAACACGTATCTCTGCCGTTGCGCCACGAATCTCATCGGGAATAATATTATCGCTCAACATTTGGAAAACCTGGGTTGTAACCGCCTTCGCGGGTTTTGCTTCTCCTTTTTGGGGATCGGTTGCAAATACTTGAACTACGTTCAACAACATTGCAGCCATCAAAATAAATACTGACTTTTTCATATTTTAAGAATGTTTTGAATATATTTTTTTAACTAATTCTACTCAAACTTATTAAATATATCGCAATAAAGGCCGTCAATATTATAGATTTAATAAATTTTAACATTACAAAATACGAATATGCAAAATACAGGCAAAAAGCTAACGAATCGTCAGGTTTTCTTAGGTTTGGCTTAGTCAATAGATTCAAACTTGGAAGATAAATATTTTGAGAAAAAGGGTCTAAAAATATATTGAAGCAATTACTAGAAATTCATTTAATGGGTTCCATAAACCTTTAACAGGATTGTTGCCTATAAAATCCTTACATAGGCTAGTACTTATTTATAGTTTTTGTTTCCGTAGCTTAAGTGCCTGGCGGCATCATACTTGGTACAAGGCCAACTGCAATCAGAATTACCTCACTCTGCTCGGTGATCCTGTTTGGGGATCGGGGCTTAAGATAATCCGATACAGGCTGGCGCCTGTCCGTATTTTTTGTTTTCCTCCGCTTAAGTGCCTGGTAGCACTACGCGTTGGAAAATCGGATAGGAGGAACGGGATTAATTCCCGCTCCGACCTTCCACAGCACCCAGCGTACGGATCCGTACTGGGCGCTTCCTTAAGTTTTGATACTAACCTTTCGATATTGGTCTGACAGCATTACATAGCCTGCTTTTCTCAGATTTTCCGTGGTGATTGTGGTCTTAAGGATAAAACTATTAGCTGTATGCCAATAGCTTTTCCTTGTATTTGCCCATTCCCAAGCCTTGGATTTCTTAACCCCTAGCTTGATAAGATTCTTCACTCCGGTTCGTATCCGTTTCCATTGTTTCCATATCACCATCCTGATTCGTCTTCGGTACCACTCGTCTATTTTAAGAAGCAGATTCTTCATGTCTGCCAATTTGAAGTAGTTCACCCAACCAGTGATGTACTGGCGAAGGGCTTCTTTTCTTCGGGCATTACCCCAGCCATTACTACGGGATGTCAGCTCTTTTATTTTAGCTTTCATTTTGGCTACACTCTTTCGGTGTATCCGTAGCCGTCCTTCTCCTTTGCTTTTGTGAAAGGAGTATCCAAGGAATTTGACCTTCCTTATGTGGGCACTTTGGCTTTTATCCCTATTCACTTTTAAGAACAGTTTATCCTCTATAAAGTGGATCATTGAGCCCATTGTCCGTTCTGCACTGCGTTTACTTCTGCATAGTATCAGAAGGTCATCAGCATAGCGTACAAATTTATGCTCCCTACTCTCTAGCTCTTTGTCCATTTCGTTCAACATAATGTTGCTTAAAATTGGACTTAGTGGACCTCCTTGCGGAACCCCCTCTTCACTAGTCCGTATTTTGGATCCTACTTGCACTCCCGCATTGAGATATTTATGTATCAGTGATATCACTCGACCGTCTTTTACAGTACGGGAGAGTATCTCTATCAGCTTGCTATGGTTTACCGTGTCAAAGAATTTTTCTAAATCCAAATCTACTGCATACTTGTAGCCTTCTGTGATATACGCCTGACATTTCCTTAATGCTCCGTGGGCGTTGCGCCTTGGTCTGAACCCGTAGCTATTGTCGCTAAATTGGGGTTCATACATTGGCGGGAGAACTTGGGCAATCGCTTGTTGGATACACCTATCTATAACTGTAGGGATACCCAGTTGTCGCTTTTGTCCATTGTCTTTGGGAATAAGTACCCTGCGAACAGGGTTGGGGCGGTAAGTACCCTTTAAAATGGATGCAATTAGTTTGTCCTTGTGCGTGACTAGATAATCTTTTAATGATTCGACTTCCATCTTGTCCACACCCCCAGATCCCTTATTCCGCTTTACCTGTAGGTAAGCTTTGTTAAGATTTGAAGGGGACACAATCAGCTCTAATAGTCCATCTCCTAATTGATTAGTATCCGTGAGGTTATTTTCAGTTATCCATAGATACGTCTGCCCTCCCACATAGCCTTCGGATGCCGTCCTGTTCTTTTGTGGGCAGGTCTCTTGTATTGAGATTTTCTGCGTTCTTCCGTTCATATGGTAACATTCATTTACTGCTCACTCCTTAAAGTTCAGTCCTTCCTTAAGTGAAGTCTACTTAAGTACTATGACCTCGGCTGACCCCTCATGACAAGCTTTACTCCGCGTTTCATACTTTGTTTCCACACGTTCATGAGGTCTCCCCAGGTAAGAACGATATCTTTCATCCCATCTACCTGCTACATTTACCATGTTGTCTCCGAGCAGTGTTGGACTTCGGTTTGTTGTGTAACTTTATCCAGACAACTTTGGCCTTATATGTAGTTCCTGTACGTCAGGCCAGGATTTTGCCTCCAGCTTCCTTCAGATTCCACCTCACGATGGACACCCTTGCTTTTGGCTAACACTTCCCACTGCTAGAGCGTGTTCGGGACTTGCACCCTATAGATATCGCCCATGCTAGGCACACATCGGATAGGAGGAACGGGATTAATTCCCGCTCCGACCTTCCACAGCACCCAGCGTACGGATCCGTACTGGGCGCTTCCTTAAGTTTTGATACTAACCTTTCGATATTGGTCTGACAGCATTACATAGCCTGCTTTTCTCAGATTTTCCGTGGTGATTGTGGTCTTAAGGATAAAACTATTAGCTGTATGCCAATAGCTTTTCCTTGTATTTGCCCATTCCCAAGCCTTGGATTTCTTAACCCCTAGCTTGATAAGATTCTTCACTCCGGTTCGTATCCGTTTCCATTGTTTCCATATCACCATCCTGATTCGTCTTCGGTACCACTCGTCTATTTTAAGAAGCAGATTCTTCATGTCTGCCAATTTGAAGTAGTTCACCCAACCAGTGATGTACTGGCGAAGGGCTTCTTTTCTTCGGGCATTACCCCAGCCATTACTACGGGATGTCAGCTCTTTTATTTTAGCTTTCATTTTGGCTACACTCTTTCGGTGTATCCGTAGCCGTCCTTCTCCTTTGCTTTTGTGAAAGGAGTATCCAAGGAATTTGACCTTCCTTATGTGGGCACTTTGGCTTTTATCCCTATTCACTTTTAAGAACAGTTTATCCTCTATAAAGTGGATCATTGAGCCCATTGTCCGTTCTGCACTGCGTTTACTTCTGCATAGTATCAGAAGGTCATCAGCATAGCGTACAAATTTATGCTCCCTACTCTCTAGCTCTTTGTCCATTTCGTTCAACATAATGTTGCTTAAAATTGGACTTAGTGGACCTCCTTGCGGAACCCCCTCTTCACTAGTCCGTATTTTGGATCCTACTTGCACTCCCGCATTGAGATATTTATGTATCAGTGATATCACTCGACCGTCTTTTACAGTACGGGAGAGTATCTCTATCAGCTTGCTATGGTTTACCGTGTCAAAGAATTTTTCTAAATCCAAATCTACTGCATACTTGTAGCCTTCTGTGATATACGCCTGACATTTCCTTAATGCTCCGTGGGCGTTGCGCCTTGGTCTGAACCCGTAGCTATTGTCGCTAAATTGGGGTTCATACATTGGCGGGAGAACTTGGGCAATCGCTTGTTGGATACACCTATCTATAACTGTAGGGATACCCAGTTGTCGCTTTTGTCCATTGTCTTTGGGAATAAGTACCCTGCGAACAGGGTTGGGGCGGTAAGTACCCTTTAAAATGGATGCAATTAGTTTGTCCTTGTGCGTGACTAGATAATCTTTTAATGATTCGACTTCCATCTTGTCCACACCCCCAGATCCCTTATTCCGCTTTACCTGTAGGTAAGCTTTGTTAAGATTTGAAGGGGACACAATCAGCTCTAATAGTCCATCTCCTAATTGATTAGTATCCGTGAGGTTATTTTCAGTTATCCATAGATACGTCTGCCCTCCCACATAGCCTTCGGATGCCGTCCTGTTCTTTTGTGGGCAGGTCTCTTGTATTGAGATTTTCTGCGTTCTTCCGTTCATATGGTAACATTCATTTACTGCTCACTCCTTAAAGTTCAGTCCTTCCTTAAGTGAAGTCTACTTAAGTACTATGACCTCGGCTGACCCCTCATGACAAGCTTTACTCCGCGTTTCATACTTTGTTTCCACACGTTCATGAGGTCTCCCCAGGTAAGAACGATATCTTTCATCCCATCTACCTGCTACATTTACCATGTTGTCTCCGAGCAGTGTTGGACTTCGGTTTGTTGTGTAACTTTATCCAGACAACTTTGGCCTTATATGTAGTTCCTGTACGTCAGGCCAGGATTTTGCCTCCAGCTTCCTTCAGATTCCACCTCACGATGGACACCCTTGCTTTTGGCTAACACTTCCCACTGCTAGAGCGTGTTCGGGACTTGCACCCTATAGATATCGCCCATGCTAGGCACACACAAAAAATCCGATCACTTTCGTGATCGGATTTTCTTGGTCGGGGTGGCAGACCTAACTACATACACCCAAAACACTGTATTACAGTTATTTGTGAAATTTTATTTCGTTTTGTACACCTATTTGCACACTCAAAACCAAGTAAGAACCCTAAAGATATTATTTGATGTTCTTTAGTATCATAAAGATACAAATAAAATGAAGTTTAGATAGATAGCTGTTGATCATGATTAAGTATCTTTCAATTAAGTTCAAATTTCCTCCCATTGAATTGATATGTTTTAGAGATGCTGATAATTATAATTGTTACCATTATTTTACTAACTGTATCACCTGAATATTATCATTATTTTTTGAAAAGATAATATTTGTGCTATTGTGGTGCTTCAGCGCTTTGGCATCCCTTACATCGCCGTTAATAAAAACTCCAAATTTATCATTTGGAATAACTAGAAATTCACCGTTCCCAACACCTTCCAACAACAAACCTTTCCCTGCATCCGAAGGTCCTTGCTGTACTCTAAGAGGATAATAATTTCCTGCCAAAAGGATATCCAAAATATTGTCACCTGTAAAATCTTTAACAACAATTCCCTGTACCGCAGTAAACTGGGCCCTTATTGGCAATGAATGAATTTGAAAACTATCTCCTTTATTTTCCAGATAAAGACTTTCAAAGTGATAAACACTTAAACGTTTGGATGTTTCCAATTGTTCTTTCGAAAAAATATCGCTCAAAGTAGCCGACGCATATTGGGAATGTTTAAGAAATTTTTTCTTCAATAAAGGAAAGGCCTCTTGCATCTCGCTTAAGGAAGCTATTGGATACCGCTTACCTTGAATATATGAGCTAAATACAGAGGTTAACACACCGTCATCCCTGAAATCACCAATATGGGCTTCCAATGGTTCCTTCCGGGACACCTTAAATGGCATATTTAATCCGATATTCCCAACTATTAGATCTAGATCTCCATCTCCGTCCATATCAGCACTTTCAACACTTTGCCATAATCCATTTGAATCTGAAAGGTTTAACTTTTTTGACTTTTCCAATAATTTACCATTTTGGTTTACAAATACACGAATTGGCATCCATTCCCCCACCAACACAAGATCCAACCACGAGTCATTATCTATATCCGTCCAAATTGCATCAGAAATCAAACCAGGATGCCGAAGTTCTGGATTTACGTTATCTGTAGCAACCGTAAACTTAATGGCCCCTGTTGAACGGTCGGTATCATTCCTTAAAATTCCTCCCAAAGCAGCGTTTGGATAATTCCCCGGCATACTTCCTCCACCTATAAACAAATCTTCATCTCCATCATTATCGTAATCCCCGGCAGCAACAACACTACCATTGGAAAAAGCCTTGGGCAATACACCTTCAGGTGCTTTTGTAAACTTACCAAATCCATCATTTAAATAAAGCCTATCCATTAATTCTTCTGAACCTAAAGGATATTCACTACCGCCACTAACACTATAAATATCTTTATCCCCATCACCATCAACATCAAAGAACACAGAACCCAAAGTTTCCACTTTTATAGATTTTCTGTCGCAATCCAAAGTAGATTGAATGTACTTACCATAGGGTCCAGATATAAATAATTCATCACACTGTCCTGAAGCACCGCCAATAAAAAAATCATCAACCCCATCATTGTTTACATCAGCAACGGATAACTTGGGTCCAGATCTAGAACTTTGCTTTAGGGCCAATCTATCTACTTTAAACTCAACAAAGTTATTTTCATGATGCGAATATTCTATACCAAGGGTATCCGTAACCTCCTTAAACAACTTTATGGAAACCTCGTTGCCATTGATGTTGTCAGGTTTTGAATCGGACTGATTGTATTCCAGCAATGCATTGATCTCAATGTCAGTATTCTCTGTTATATGCCCATTGGGCCATTTAATTCTAATATCTGCCTTCGAAGATTTTCCCAATCCAAAATATAGTACAGGATCTACTGAGGACTGATATCCCCTTACAGGGTAGTTTTCCAAGAACTGTACTGTAGAATCAGTGGTAATCCAAACCTTAGTCCCAATGGCAGAAGTGTTTTTATCGTTCCCTTTTAATTTTATTTTGATAAAATTATTTTTCAAATTTTCTACCCTGTTTTTGTACACGCCCAATGATTCATTAGTGTTACTTACTAATAAATCCAAATCTCCATCATTATCGAGATCTACATATGCGGCACCTGTAGATACATTGGGCGCTGAAAAACCCCACTCGTTTGAAACATTCTCAAAAGTAAGGTCTCCTCGATTTCTGAACATATAATTTGGAATTTTTGTTGATGGCATTTTTTTTACCAATTCGTAAATAATCTTGGAAAATTCTTTCTTGCCCTTGTCATCAAACAAACTCTTTCCCTTAGCGCTTGCCTTTGCCATGGCCTCATTGACTTCGAACATCATAAAGTCTTTGTTGGTATAGTCGCGTAGGTAGCCGTTGGTTACAAATAAATCCTTTCTACCATCATTATCAAAATCAGCTATTAATGATGACCAACTCCAGTCTGTATTAGAAATTCCCGCCATCTGCCCAATCTCGCTAAATATTGGCAACTCATTATCATCCAGTCCCTGTCCCAATTGCAGCATATTGCGCATTTGTTGTTTGTGATAACTACTGTCTACAGCCAATTGATAACGATCATAATCATCAGAACCCTTTAATATTTTTTGCCTATAATTATCTTCGGGGAGCATATCCAATGTGACTAGATCCATTACCCCATCATTGTTCACGTCGGCAGCGTCATTTCCCATTGAAAATTTTGAAATGTGCCCAAAAGACTTTTTACTTGTATCCTTAAAGGTTCCATCACCTTTATTTATATATAAAAAATCTTGTTCGTCATAATCATTGGACACATAAATATCTGGCCAACCGTCTTGATTAAAATCGCTTATGGACACGCCTAAGCCAAAGTTTAATCCACTGCCATAGATCCCGGCACTTTCACTAACATTCACAAAATTATTCCCATCATTTCTGTACAAGGAATTCCCAAAAAAAGGATGCCTGGTATTTCGCAGCTTGGTACTGTTATAAAATGGGGAGTAAAATGTTTTAGAATGGTTCAATAGAAACATATCCAAATCCCCGTCTAAATCATAATCAAAAAACACCGCCTGTGTACTATAGCTTCCTTTTGCATCAAGACCATATGCTGCAGCTTCATCTACAAATTGGGGCACATTATTATCTCCCTTTCCTTTATTGATAAACAATTGATTGGACCTACCCTCCTCTGTCGCCAATCCGGAATAGCAAACATAAATATCCAGAAGTCCATCCCCGTTGACATCGGCTACACTAGTGCCCGTTTTCCATCCTTCCCTACCTTGAACACCTGAAAGATGGCTTA
The DNA here is from genome assembly GCF_000733925.1 of Arenibacter algicola. Taxonomy (NCBI): domain Bacteria; kingdom Pseudomonadati; phylum Bacteroidota; class Flavobacteriia; order Flavobacteriales; family Flavobacteriaceae; genus Arenibacter; species Arenibacter algicola. Next base: position 2,131,090 of record NZ_JPOO01000001.1, on the reverse strand, counting down.
CATCCTCAAATTGGAAACTTCCCTTATTAAGATATAGCTTATTTTCCACAATGTTTCCTGTCAGATAAATATCTGTTAAGCCATCATTATTAAAATCACCAACACCAACACCTCCACCATTATATAGGTATTCATATTGCATTACATTTAGTGCTTCCGTTTCAACTACTTCATTTACAAATGTAATTCCGGTCTCACTATTATTCAAAGCCACAAATAAAGTAGGTTCCTTGTTTTTGCACCCCAATAAACACATACAAAAGGTAAAAAAGCATATTGACATATATTTTAAAATCTGTTTCATATAGCGCTATTGAATTGATAATTCAGACCATTAAATGGTCTGACCCATTAATAATGTTTTATAATAAATAAAAAATAGCTACGAAAAACTTCCGTAGCTATTTTTTTTAATGTTTCAAAATAAAAACTACCATCCCAAAATCTGTTTTGCAGCAGGATTTTTATCTATCTCATTTTGTGGAATAGGCAATACATAAAGCTTAGAAGGAAAACTTCTAGTCTCAAATTCAAATTTGGTATACGTATAGTTGTCTCCATCTTTTTCTATCCTCATACCGTAGAGTGGTCCGTTTAACAAACTCTCCGCTATCCCCCATCTTCGGATATCAAAGAACCTATGTTCTTCAAAGGCAAGTTCTATACGTCTTTCGTTTCTTATTTTTTCCCGCATTTCACTTTGTCCCAATCCGCCTTCAAGATCAGGAATTCCTGCTCTTTCACGAATTAAATTAATGGCATCATAAACACTCTGATCGGGTCCTGAGGCCTCATTTTTGGCTTCAGCATAATTCAATAAAACCTCGGCATACCTCATAAATATCCAATCTTGATCACTGGATTGGGAATAAATAACCAAATCCTCATTATGAAATTTACGAAGGAAGTAGCCGGTATTCATGAAAGCATCTGGACTCCCTTCCAAGCCACCTTCGTACAATTCAATTTCTCGGCCCCTAAACATTGCCCCATCGTGTACCACGGTAGCCTCAAATCTTGGATCCAAATTTTCAAATGGGTTATTGGGATCAAATAACGAAGATGTTGCCTGTGGTTCCCCATTGACCATATCATATGCATCGACAAAATTTTGGGTGGGCAAATTACCTCCCCAACCACCATCACTGGTCCCTTTAAACGTATTGGGCGTGTTATAAACATCCCAACCTGCTCCTTGGGTTCCCCCTGCATTGGTTTGATGGTGTTTATCTGGATATTGGAATTTTTTGGCAAAAATAATTTCATCATTATTTTTGGTAAGAAATATTGTTCTATAATCCGGGTAAAGGCTATACTCCGTACCTATTACTTCATTGGCCGCACTTGCGGCATCGGACCAACGTTCCGCATAAAGCAACACTCTACTTTTAAGGGCATTGGCAGCGCCTACCGTTGCCCTTCCGGCATCAGTTTCACCTTTATTGGGAAGCAATGCCACAGCATTGTCCAAATCGCTAACAATAAAGTCAATAATTTCATCATAAGTAGAACGCGGTATTTCGAAACTATCATCTAGGGTTAAACTTCTATCTATAAGTGGCACACCGGTCGGCTCCCCTCCTTCAGACTTAATACCATACAGCCTTAAAAGTTCATGATACATAAATCCTCTTAAAAAATAAGCTTCCCCCTTTAATTTGTTGCGAAGGCTCTCGTCTTCCAATCTATCTAAATTCTCTATTGCAGAATTGGCCTTTCTTATTAAGTTGTAATAGTCTGCCCAAGTTTCGCCCCAGGGCACATTGCTTGGTAGAAAATCCCCAGTTTGCAATTGATTGGAATGTGTCCAACCCATACTTACATCCCCATCATCCGTGGCTCCATCCAAGATGTATAATCCTTTCGCCCAACCGCCATAATTACGGTCAAAACCGGAAGGCATTCGCCCATAGATAGCATTCACAAACTGGATAGCTCCCTGTGAATCTGTCCATACCAATTCCTCAGTAAGTGAATCTTTAGGCACTTGATTAAGTAAGTCCTTTTCGCAACTAATGCACATTGTGATGCACAATATTGTACATCCTAACTGTATTATTTTTTTTATTGATACGTTCATTATACTCTTATTTAAAAATTAAGGTTTAAACCAACATTCCAAATTCTTAATTGAGGATAACCCCAACCTCTATCCTGACTGTTTTCAGGATCATAATTTTTGATCTTTGTCCAGGTAGCAACATTGTTGGCATTTACATAGAGGCGTATTCCTCTAATAAAATTCTGGTTTAATTTATCTACCGGCAAATTATAGGCTAATTCAACATTTTTTAACCGCAAATAGGAAGCATCTTTCAACCAAAAAGAAGACCCTCTATGATTGTTGGTGGCCTCAATAAGCACACGGGGTTCACTTGCATTTGTATTTGTCGGGGTCCAACGGTCCAAATTCTGTTTGAAAGCCCCTGAGGTCCCCAAAAAGAAGGGCCAAGCTCCCTCTCCACTATAATATTGGTTTACATTGGTTGCACCTTGTAACAAGAATGAAAATTCAAAATCCTTGAACTGTAGATTACCCCTGTATCCAAAAATAATTTCCGGTGTATTTGAAGTACCGATAGCCGTTCTATCAAAATCGTCTATTTTACCATCAGGAACTCCATCTGGTCCATTGATATCATCATAACGAATATCCCCAGGAGCGGTATCTGCAAAATGTGTTGGAGCATTATCTACTTCCTCCTGTGATTGAAAGAGCCCTAGGGCACGTAATCCAAATTGGGTTCCCAGAGGTAGTCCAGTTCTTCTAATGTTGGCATTGTCCGTTTCAGGTTCATCAATAAATATGACTTTATTTTTAGCATAGGTTAAGTTAGCATTCATTGAGTAACGCCAATCTTCGTTAATGCGATTTAAATGTCCTAGCTCCACTTCAAATCCACTATTATTAACTTTCGCTAGATTTTCAACTGGCAACCCTACCCCCAAAAGACCAGGAACAGTAAGATTTCTAGAACCTAAAATATCACTTCTCTTATCGGAAAAGTAATCAAAACCCATGGTCAAAGCGCCATTCCACAGTGTAGCATCTAAACCAATGTTCAATTTTTTGACGGTTTCCCAAGTTACATCAGGGTTGGCCAAATTACCCTCAACAATTGCCTGCTGAACATCTCCATTTCCAAAAACAGCACTTCCATTTACATTATAAGATTGTAAGTAAAGGAACCTTTGGCCTCCAATACGATCATTACCCAATACACCATACGAACCTCTAAGTTTTAATAAATCAATAGTTTCAGAATCTTCTAAAAATGATTCCTTAGAAATAACATAAGCCACAGATCCTGATGGAAAAAACCCCCATCTTTTACCTGGAGCAAATTGCTCGGATCCATCCGCTCTAAAACTCCCTTCCAGTATATATTTGTCTTTGAATGACCAATTTAATCTTCCTACTACACCTTGTCTCCCACTTGTTCCCGAATAACCTCTGTTGTTGCGGTTAGCCGTACCTCCAAAATCTATCTCATCAATAGCCAAGGTATATCCATCCCTGTTGGCACTTAAAAAATTCCAAGTCTCCTTTGTCTGTGTATATAAAACCAAAGCGGATAAATTACTATTTCCAATTTCCTTGATATAATTTAAATGACCTTGAAACGTAACCGATTGGTAATCGTTATGATCTTGGTAAAGAGAAGAAGCAGCATCTGCTCCACTAGGGTTGGCTACAAAAGTACCATCTCCCAACCTAGAGTAAAAGGGTGTCTCAATAAAGGACCAATTTTTTTTGTCTGTAATTGTCTTGTCATAAGAAGCTATCCCTTTAAAAGAAAGACCTTCCAATGGCAATTGCTGTTCAATTTGAATTCGCCCCTTAAATACCTGGTTACTTTCCTTTCTATAGCCGTTTTCCGGTAATGTTAAATATGCAGGACCACTTGAATAGGTTCCGTTGGACCATTTAATTGGAGTCTTATTAGGAGGAATCGAAGACAACCATCTAAATACTTCGGGATTCCCAATTGAGTTGATTTTCTCGTCGCGACCAGACACGTCAAAGGAAAGTTTGGTCGTATTCGTTACCGCCGCATCAATATTTGATCTAAAATTATACCTCTTGAAATTATCGGCCGGTATAACACCGTCCTGATCCAAGGATCCGAATGAGGCTGCATACTGTACTTTTTCCGAACCACCATTTGCAGAAATATTATGTGTTTGTACCAATGGTGCTTTGTTCAATACTGAGAACCAATCAGCATTGGGATGTGTATCTGGGTTACTACCATCCTGGTATCTCTGCAAATCCTCTTCTGAATATATAGGCGCCTGACCCTGGTTTGCCAAGGCTTCATTATATAACACGGAATATTCATATGAATCTAAATATTCAGGATCACGGGTTCGTTCCTGAACCCCCAGACTTGAAGAAAAATCAATTTGCATTTTTCCGGCCTTACCCCTTTTTGTTGTCACAAGGATAACCCCGTTACCCGCCCTCATTCCAAAAACCGCAGCACTTGCCGCATCTTTAAGAATAGAAAAGGACTCTATTTCATTTGCATTCAATTGGGAAAAATCCCGAGATGAACGCACTATTCCGTCAATTACATAAATTGGCGATGCATCACCGGTTGTACCAATACCTCTAATAAATATATTAGAGCCATCCCTACCCGGTTCACCCGAGCGTTGGGTTGCTACAATACCCGTAGCCTGGCCTACCAACGCATTACTAAGGTTTGGTGTTGGGTTTTTGGCTATTTCCTTTTGGTCTACCTGAGATACAGAACCAGAAATATCACTTCTCTTCTGGGAACCGTAACCAATTACCACTACTTCGTCCAATTTTGCAGAGTCTTCCACTAAGGATACATCCACAGTAGTTTGCCCACCTACAATAATTTCCTGGGTTTCAAAACCCAAATACGACACTACGAGTACAGCATTGTTTCCTGCCTGAATGGAGTAATTTCCATCGAAATCACTAACTGCACCTATTGTGGTACCCTTTACCACAATATTAACACCGAATAAGGGAGTACCGTCGGCCGCAGCCCTTATAGTCCCGTCAATAGTTTTTAGCTCTTGTGCAAATGCATTGACACAAACTAGGTAAAACAATAACAACAGCCCGCAAAGTTTTTTTGGAGGCTTCACTTTTTTTGAATTTAAAGATTGGTTTTTTGTCATATCAGTTAGTTTAGTTTTTACAAGTGTAATTACAACACCAGCAAATAAATAAAATAAAATCGACATCACCAAGCATATTCAGAATAAACGTGTAGTTTTAACACTTATAAATAATTTCAGGATGAAATTAAATTTACCACCTCCAACTTCTAGTAGCCAAGAATTGAATAATTACTGAAAAGATGCCTATTTCCTATAAAAATATATCTAGTATACCGAATAAATGCAGCAAACAGTATTTTGCATTAAATACCTCGCTTACCTACATCTGTTGAATCCTCCACAGTTTTAAACGTAACTCGCTGTTGTGAGTTAAGTAAATAAGAGAAGCGCTATCACACTTCAATCCATAATGTCATCACATAAACTTGAAAAAAGCATATACTAGGATAAATAAACATAAATCCCAATTACCGCAGCCAAAATAGTATACCCAACCGGCTTTAAATATTTCCAAGGTTTAATATCAACCTGCCTCGTATATTCTTGGGTGTAGTCTGTTTCCCTAGGAGCAAATTGGCTAACAACAAACATGATTATTATAGTTAATACGAACAATATGCCCATAAGGTGTAAGAAACTGATATTGGGTTTAATGACATACAGTGTAACCAAGTATGTAACAACACTAAACAAAATAGAGATGTTTGCAGCTTTTCCAGACACACGCTTAGAAAAAATCCCAACAATAATAATTGCCAAAATGGGGACGCTATGTGTACCGTTCAATTCTTGCAGGTATGTAAATATCCCACCTTGAACACCATAAAGCAACGGTGCAATTCCCATCGAAAATAGAGCCAAGATAATACCAAATATTTTACCTGCCTTTACTACCTGTTTCTCTGAGGCGTCCTTATTTATATATTCTTTATAAAAATCAAGACCAAATAAAGTCACCGAACTATTTAAGGCGCTATTAAAAGAACTCAAAATGGCTCCAAAAAGTACAGCCGCAAAAAATCCTATAAATGCCAACGGGAGCACAGCCTTTACAACCATAGGATATGCTTCATCTGCATTGGCCAGATCACCATTGAAAAGATAAAACGCTATTATACCGGGCAGCACCACTATAAAGGGGCCCAACATTTTAATAAATGCCGCCAATAGAAGGCCTATTTGCCCTTCTTTTAAATTTTTAGCACCAAGTGCTCTTTGAATAATCGCTTGATTCGTTCCCCAATAGTAAAAGTTAACTATAATCATCCCAGTAAAAAGTGTCCAAAATGGTACGTCGGAATCTGGTCCTCCAATAATATCAAATTTCTCAGGAAGTGCTGTGGTCAATATTTTTAAACCTGAAAATACATTGCCATCACCTATCTTCATCAAACCAAAAATGGGAATTAGAGACCCCCCAATAATCAAACCTACTGCATTAACAGTATCAGATACGGCCACTGCTTTTAGACCTCCAAAAATAGCATAGATACTACCAATTATGCCAATTGACCAAACCGTTACCCAAAGTGCCGGCTCTGGGTTCAATCCAATCATCTCAGGAATATCGAACATAGAATTAATGGCCAAAGCTCCTGAGTATAGAACAGTAGGAAGCATAGAAATGGCATACCCCAAAAGGAACAGCATAGAAACTATGGTCTTGGTAGATTTACCATATCTTTTTTCCAAAAATTGAGGAATGGTGGTAATACCTCCTTTTAGATATTTAGGCAATAATACAAAGGCTGTAAAGACCATTGCTACAGCGGCAACTACTTCATAGGCCATAATTGGCAGTCCATCTCTAAAGGACACCCCGTTCATTCCTACAATTTGTTCAGTGGACAGGTTGGTAAGCAACAATGAACCTGCTATAACCGGACCAGTCAAACTTCTTCCTCCCAAAAAATAACCATCTGAAGACTTTTCATTGGTCTTTCTAGTAGACCACCAAGCTATGACAGCAACCAATAATGTAAAAGCGGCAAAAGAAATTAATCCCATAATTCAATATGTATAATTAGTTGGCTTAAAAATGTACTCCAATAGTAACCTAATGGTTCCTATTTTACTGAAAATACAAATGTGGTTTTTGATGTATATTTTTCACCTGGGTTCAAAACAACCGTTGGGAAGTCTTTTTGATTGGGCGTATCTGGAAAATGCTGCGTCTCTAGGCAAAAACCCGTTCTATGGGCAAAAGTCCCTCCACTTGGCGCGGGTAAGGTGCCATCCAAAAAGTTTCCTGTATAAAATTGAATTCCTGGCTCATCCGAAAATACTTCCATCATGCGGCCACTGCCATTATCATAAGCAGAAGCAACTAGACGCATGGTATCGTCTTCCCCATTTAAAACCCAACAATGGTCGTATCCCTTGCCTAAAATCAACTGTTCATTGTTAGTTCCAATTTCCTTTCCTATTGCTTTTGGTTTTCTAAAATCAAATGGTGTACCCTCTACCTTTTTAATTTCACCCATAGGAATTAAAGTGGCATCCACTGGCAAATATGCATCCGCATTTATTACAATATCATGACCTAGAATATCCTTGTTAAAATCCCCTGTTAAGTTGAAATAAGCATGTTGGGTCAAATTTACTATCGTTGTTTTATCGGTAGTAGCCTCATACGTGACCTCCACATTATTATCATTTGTAAGCGTATAAAGTACTGTAACCTCTAAATTACCGGGATAACCTTCTTCTCCATCCCTGCTTACATAGGTTAATTTTAAGGTCACACTATCCTCTCTTTCAATGGGTTGAGCCGTCCATACAACCCGATCAAAACCATTGACACCACCGTGCAAATGATTGGGACCGTCATTGGTAGCTAAGGTATATTCCTTATTATTCAATGAGAATTTACCTTTAGCGATGCGGTTACCATAACGTCCTATCAGGGCACCAAAAAAAGGATTCTCCTTTAGGTAATCCTCCAAATTGTCAAAGCCTAAAACCACATTTTCGAACTCACCATTTTTGTTTGGAACTTTTAATGAAGTAATTCTACCTCCGTAGGTAATTACATCCATTTCAACACCTTTTACATTTTTTAGATTATACATCTCAACCTTAGTGCCATCGGGCATTGTTCCGTAATCCGATTTGATCATAGTCAATTTTACTTTGGGGCTAACGCTCATGTTTTCGATGGATTTATTTTGTTTTCCGTTTTTACACTGAATATTTAAGCCCACTAGGGCTACCAGCAAAACATTAAAAAAGGAACCTTTATATATTCTCATATTAATTAATTTTAGTCAGAAGAGTTAAGGCTATTTAAACATATAATAAGCTTCATTGGCTTTGATGGTACTTTTGAAGTCTCTTATAGTGGTATCTTCGTCAATTACCAATGATTCTATATTGGCCATCTCGGCAAAATCTTCCATTTGCTCTACCGTAATATTTTCACTGTAGCAGGTATGATGCGCACCTCCACCTAATATCCATGCCGTACAGGCAGTTTCGAAATCCGGTAAAGGTTTCCACATGACTCTGGCCACAGGTAAATTTGGTAAATCCTCCAGAATTTCTTCACCGACCGTTTTATTGATTAATAACCTGAATCGGTTTCCAAAGTCCATTAAGGCTGCCACGAGCGAATCCCCGGCCCTACCGTTAAAAACTAAGCGCACAGGATCTTCTTTACCTCCAATTCCTAAAGGGTGTATTTCACAAGACGGTTTATTGGCTGCCAAAACTGGATCAACCTCCAACATATGTGACCCTAAAACTCTAGGAGCTACTGGATCTAAGTGATATGTATAATCTTCCATAAAAGCATTTCCTCCTTCCAAACCAGACCCCATAACTTTCATGGCACGGGTTAATGCGGCAGTTTTCCAATCCCCTTCCCCTGCAAATCCATAACCCTTTTGCATTAAGCGTTGTACGGCTATTCCAGGTAACTGTTTCATTCCGTGCAGGTCTTCGAAAGTATCACTGAAACCCTTGAAATTGCCATCCACCAAGAATTTTTCAAGCCCCAATTCTATTCGCGCTGCTTCAATTAAAGATTGTCTGTTTTCGCCTCCTTCAAGAAGTGAATCCATCATGGTATAGGACACCTCATATTCCTTAACAAGTTGGTTTATGGCATCATTTGAAATAGAATTAATAATCTGCACCAAATCTCCAACCGCATACGTATTTACAGAAAACCCAAACTTGGTTTCTGCCTCCACTTTATCACCATCGGTTACGGCAACAAAACGCATATTGTCTCCAAACCTTGCAAATTTGGCTCCTTGCCAATCATCCCACCCGGCTGCAACACGCGTCCAATCCCCAATTTTCTTTTGAACACGGTCTGTTGACCAATGGCCAACAACTACTTTTCTGTTTTTCCGTAAGCGACTGACCATAAATCCAAATTCCCGGTCACCATGTGCCGCCTGATTTAGGTTCATAAAATCCATATCCATAGTATCCCACGGAATATCCCTATTAAATTGCGTATGCAGATGTAATAATGGTTTTTGAAGTGCGGTCAACCCCCTTATCCACATTTTTGCCGGAGAAAAGGTATGCATCCATGTAATTATACCAATACAATTCTTTTCTTGATTTGCAGCCGTCAAAGTCTCATATATTTCATCTGATGACTTTACAGTTGGTTTGTAGATGATATTGACAGGAATTAATACAGAATCATTTAATACACTGGCTATTTTAGTGGAGTTGTCAGCAACCTGCATTAATGTTTCTGGTCCATATAAATCCTGACTTCCTGTTATAAACCAAACTTCCTTTTTAGAAATATCTATCATTTCAAATATTTATGTTATTGTTTATTGACCGTAGTAAGAGTTGGCACCATGTTTACGATCGTAATGTTTCTTTATCAATGAGTCCTTTAATCTGGGGGCTTTTGGATTTATCTGCAGTGTTAAATACGCCATTTCTGCAATTACCTCCAAAACTTTGCTATTGTAAACTGCTTTAGCTGCACTTTTTCCCCAAGCAAATGGACCGTGATTACCGATTAATATCATTTCTACTTCCCTATACGAAAGTTTTTTTTCTTTGAAACAATCAATAATTTGAACGCCTGTATTGTGCTCATAATTACCTTCTATAAGATCATCGCGCATAGGCTGTGCACAGGGAATATCCGCAGTTAAATGATCGGCATGTGTAGTTCCAAAAATTGGAATATCCAATTGGGATTGGGCCCAAGCGACCGAGTAAGTCGCATGAGTATGGGCAATTCCTCCTACATCCTCCCAATTTTTATAAAGATAAGCATGTGTTTTTGTATCCGAAGAAGGACGCATACTTCCTTCAACTATATTGTTTTCAAAATCAACGATTACTATGTCCTCTGGTTTTAAAGCCTCATAGGCAATCCCACTTGGTTTAATTGCAAAAACACCATTCTCCCTATCAACGGCACTTACATTTCCAAAAGTATAAACAACTAAATTTAATTCATTCAGATGCATATTGGCTTCGTAGCATTCCTGTTTTAAAAGTTTAAATTTTGATTTCATGATTTCTTAATTTAAGTAACAGATTCGATGAACTCACTTAATTCCGAATAAGAATCCATTAAAAGATTATAGTCCGCAAGTTTATGCGGCTCAGGGAAATATTCTGCTTCAAAATCACTTCCCATATGTTTAGCTGCTTCAATGACGGTTGGATAGATACCTGCAGCCACTGCTGCATAAATAGCAGCTCCCAATGCCGGTGCCTGATCGGATTCTGCCACTTTTATAGTTTTGTTTAAAACATTTGCCAAGGTTTGCATAATAAAAGGTGATTTTCTGGCCACCCCGCCTATGCCTATTACACTGTCTATTCTTACACCTTCTTCCTCAAAACGAGCCACAATTTTCTTGGAACCAAAGCAAATCGCATTTATCAAGGCTTTAAAAATATGTGGTGCTTTTGTTCCCAAGGATAAATTGGACATGGCCGCTTTCAACTCCTGATTTGCATCAGGTGTTCGTCGTCCGTTGATCCAATCCAAAGCGGTAGGGATACTTTCTGAAATGGGAATTTGAGAGGCTTGATCACTTAATACACGGATAAAGCCAAAGTCTATTTCCTCTTTTAATTTATTTTTTTGATCTTCGGTAAGGATATCGGAGGACAACACCAAATTATCAATTGGCCAATACAAAACATCTTTAAACCAAGCCAATACATCCCCGAAGGCCGATTGTCCAGCTTCCAGTCCAATGGATCCAGGAATGACAGAACCATCAACTTGACCACATATACCTCTTACGGTTCTACTTCCAATAATTTCTTTTGGAGAAACCAAAATATCACAGGTGGAAGTTCCCATAACACGTACTAAGGTGTTTTGATCTATTTTTGCTCCTACTGCACCTGCATGTGCATCAAAGGTGCCAACGGAAATTATGGTATCCGTCGATAAGCCCAGCTTTTTTGCCCATTCTTTGTTCAAGTTACCTGCAACATGATCGGATGTATAGGTTTCATCATAAAGCCTTCCTCTAAGTTGGGAAAGATATGGATCTAATAGATGCAGGAAGTCTTCAGAAGGCAACCCATTCCAATCCTCATGCCACATAGCCTTGTGGCCTGCGGCACAACGACTTCGTTTAAATGTTTTTAAATCCTTATCCTCAATTAACAAATAGGTCATTAAATCACAGTGTTCCATCCAGGTATAGGCGGCATTCCCAACAGCTTCATCTATCCTTATGATATGTAATATTTTGGCCCAAAACCATTCCGATGAATAGATACCACCTTCATATTTAGTAAAATTAACTCCGCCCCAATTAGCTGCCAACCTATTAATTTCGTTGGCTTCATTAATGGCCGTATGATCTTTCCATAGAACCATCATGGCATTGGGGTTCTCTTTAAAACCTTCAACCAAGGCTAAAGGTGTCCCATTTTCAGTAACCGGAACAGGTGAAGAACCTGTTGTATCAATACAAATACCTTTTATTTCCAATGGGCTTACATTTCCCTTTTTAACGACTTCCTTAATAGTAACTTCAAGACCTTCAATATGATCTAAAGGATGTTGCCGAAATTGGTTAATGGATTCATTGCAATATTTATTTGTTCTCCATCTCGTATAATAATCAACACTAGAAGCCAATTCCTTTCCTGTTGTTGTGTCAATTAAAATTGCCCTTACAGAGTCCGAACCATAATCCAGCCCAATCACATAACTTTTCATACAGCAATTATTTGGTTATTTGACAAATGTAGCATTTATAAATGTTATTTACACACTTATATTTATTAAATTAAACGACTCGCTTAACTGTAAGTGGGATAAATCTGAAAAAACCTCGAAAAACACCTATTTAGTGCCTATTATTTTTTGTAAAGTTAATTCACAAAATGGTCGATCCTGTTGATGTAAAGCAACATGTAAATCGATTACTTTACCATATATTGTAAGCTATTGCATGCTGAAATCGAACAGTTATAGTGATAACCATATTTAAAATTAACCCATTGCTCTTGAATCACGTCTAAGAAATCGATATGATATTTCTACTCCTGACCAACAACATTGAAGCGAACTCTTTTGAAATTGCGAAACTTTAAAATATTAAATTAATAGTAGAGACTTTTTTCGTTTGGATCAAGAGACACCTGTTCATAAAGAAGCCTTGAGGCGCCCTGAAAATGCCGTCAAAATCAATGATATGATAGCAATCTGTTCGTACTTAGTGCCAGGGACCGAAAAACTTTTATTGAAAAGCTAGCTGCCCATTTATGGAATAATATAAATATCAGGTACCTACGTCATATATAGGACACTCAATTGCCCTTGCCACCTCCCAATATATTTACATGCCTTGATATAAAACACGCAAGACCGCAGTTCGCTCCACCCTTTCCCTTAATGGGTAGAACCGAACGCTATTGAACCAATGGCAGAAGATTGGCCGGAACCAAGGTGTTAATTACAAGGCATTTAGACTGTACTGCTCAGTATATTAAAAAAAATTGGGCAAAGTATGGTCACTGCCAATTCATTGTACTATTTGGACACCAATTCCTGATTCCCGTTCATTTCCAGTTTAACCACAATAAATTTGCCCAAACTCCTGCCCTGTCCCACCCCAACTTCCACTGCTGCCCTATAATGTATGCCCCCGTACATTCTACTAATGGCAGCTTCATCTGCAGCCTGATTAAAAGAGGTGAAACTTCTTATAGGTAGACCATAAGGTATTTCGGTATCGTCATCAAATGCAAAATTATCCCCAAAAATACTGGTCAAGGCCGTAGCTGCCGCACCAGAAACCACGGAGTGTCCGCTGGTGTACTCAGGGAATGGTGGCGTTTGAAGCACAGGTGCCCAGTTTTCATCTATATACTGATTTATTACAGTTTCCGGACGTATTAAATTAGAGCGGTATTTTTCGTCCCAACAACTTATAAAGGCATCGGCTATTGCCATTGAGGTTTTGGTATAGGCAAATACGGTTTTATCAAAATCCGAGTTTGTTTTTTCGCAGGCAATTTTGGTAATCCCAATCCAATGGGCCCCTGGTGTAATCTTCTTTGTTGCGAACATTAAATGCCCCCTGGTTACGGAGACATAGGGGTTACAATCCCAGAATTTTGCAATAGCTATCTCTTCCGAACTATCCCCTTTGGCAGTAATCTCTTTACTAATATCGTACACCTCTTTTACTTCCCTGTAAAAGTCGGACCCTTTATCCATAGAAAATGCCGGTGGTGGTGCTGGTACAAATTGATTTGCCGAGTCAATAACAAACGGCCTTATTTTACTCCAATGAGGCTCTATACCGTCCATATAAGCCGGTGGGGTGGGTTGCCAACGCGAATCATCGTCCGTGTTAATGGTAAACTTGGGCATAGTCCTAGTCTGCTTGTAATTGTCCTTGTCCAACCAATCCCCTATATGTTTTGCCACGGCCAGACCATATTCCTCAGAGTTCTTAAAGATGGTCAAGTTTTTTTCCTGCCAATTGGCATATAAACTATCGCGATGTACCTCAATTTTATCCTCGGAAAAAATTAAACGCTTACTTAATTCCATATGCGCAATTAGGGCCGCCATTTGATAATTGATAGGCTTATCCTCCACTGGAACAGGAATAGGGGTCAAATCTGTAACCTGCCCTACCAACGATTTGTAATCACTATTGTTAAGGGCCACAATTTCATATGCCGCTATATTGGGATAAGCAAAAATTCTACTGGCCACTGGGGGTGAAAAAATATCATGGATCATAACTTCCGTGACCTTATGGATAGACCTATGGAGATCCTGGGAAGTAATAATTATAGGCTCTTCCCTTTTTCCATTACATGATATGACCATTGTAAATAATGCGAATAATCTTAAATACTGTTTCATTATAACTATTTAATACTTTACCAAATCCTGATTTAAATACTACCATTTCTATTAAACCAAATACAAATTCTAGTCATTTGATCAATTAATTTAAATATAACTTTCCAGCGTAAAACTTTATTAATATAACCGCAAAAATCAATAACAAAAAACTAATTTATATTAGTATTACACTGTCATTACAAGTAATTTCTTACACTCGTTTGCGCTATGTCTACTTAGATATATTCCTTTACTTAACCTTAAGTAGGTCTTAGGTTTTTAAGCCTTCTTTTCCCCTAAAGTATTAGTTACCCGTTTTGTTATAACAAGGAAGACAGAATAACTAAAGGTTCGTGTATCTTGAGTTGGCTCATGCTATTGAGTTCTATTTATATTTTGGATTTTGCAATAGTTGCAATTTCCCAATGCAATAATTTCTTTACAGATCGGACAAATATACTATTTATAAATGTAATTTACACACTTATTTTATTGAATAAACCGAACTCTGAAATCAAGCAAAAAAATGAACTAAATCTGAAAAGAAACCTATTTTGTGTGGGTAATATTATGTACATGTAAATTACCCTATGCGTAAAAGTTAATACATATTCAACAAAATAAAGATCAAACATTTTTGCCCTATTTTAGTATACAATTATGGAAATTGATTGTTCTAAAATAAGTCATTTGTTTTAATAACGATAACCCGATGGATATTTAGAATATTTTGCTACAAATATTATTTTGATCCATTAATACATAATAAATAGAGTATAATGGGAGGATTATATTTATAACAGTTAAAGTGTTATTCATTTTTTCATTTCCTGCTACGTCCTGTTATTTAATTTTCAGTAATGAGTCATAACATAAAATAAAGTTTTACTTATAATTATACCTTTTTTATTGCAAAAATAAACCATCATGAACAAATGTATTTATATTAAATTTTAGGCCAACACTTATCTTTTGTGTCTTCTATAAATATTATATCTTAGCCTAAAATTAAGGAAATGGTGGTAGAAGGGTACAACCTTGCAGATAAGGTTTTTCTAGCTGTAGATTGTATAATCTTCGGATTTGATAATGAAGATTTAAAAGTGCTATTAATTCAGAGGGACTTTGAACCTGAAAAAGGGAAGTGGTCACTGATGGGCGGGTTCGTACAACACCACGAGACCTTAAATGATGCCGCTTCCAGAGTTCTGCATAGATTAACCGGTGTTCACGATATATATATGGAACAACTTTATACATTTAGTGAAGTTGACAGAGATCCATTGGCGAGAACTATTTCCACATCCTACTATGCAATCATCAATATTGAAAAACACAACGAAGAAATTACCGAGCAAAACAATGCCAAATGGTTTAGTTTGTCCGATGTACCAGACTTAATATTTGATCACAATCAGATGTTGGATAAGGCTATCAAAAGATTACGTAGAAGAACCTCTATAAATCCAATTGGTTTTGAACTTTTGCCTGAGAAGTTTACAATGCGTCATTTACAAAAATTGTACGAGGCCATCTTGGACAAAAAATTAGACAAAAGGAATTTTATAAATAAAATAAATTCTATGGACATCTTGATCAAGCTAAAGGAAAAAGACATGACCTCTTCTACAAAAGGCTCTTACCTTTATATGTTCGATCAGGAAAAATATGACGCGAAAAATAGAAATGACTTTTATTTAAAATTATCCTAGAGTAGAATTTATATAAAAATAAAAAAGTCCCATTTTATTTGTGCCAATTTGCTATTAGTTATTTCCTTTGGAGTAATCAGCTAAGAATTGTGCCAAGCCACTATCGGTTAAAGGGTGTTTTAACAATCCTGTGATGGATGACAGTGGCCCAGTCATAACATTGGCCCCTATTTTGGCACAGTTAATAACATGCATCGTGCTGCGAATAGATGCAGCCAATATCTCTGTTTCAAAACCATAGTTATCATAAATTAATCTTATTTCAGAAATTAAATTCAGTCCATCAGTTGAAATGTCATCCAAACGTCCTAAAAATGGTGAAACATAAGTGGCTCCAGCTTTTGCAGCCAATAAGGCCTGACCAGGTGAAAAAACCAAGGTCACATTGGTTCTAATTCCTTTGTCCGTGAAATACTTACAGGCCTTTACACCATCTGCGATCATGGGTAACTTAACTACTATTTGTGGATTTAAAGCAGCCAGTTCTTCCCCTTCCCTTATCATCCCTTCCAAATCTGTAGCAATGACTTCAGCAGAAACATCACCGTCCACTATATTGCATATGGCACTATAATGTTTTAATATATTATCCTTTCCTGTTATTCCTTCTTTTGCCATTAAGGATGGATTAGTGGTTACGCCGTCCAAAACCCCTAATGCCTGTGCCTCCTTAATCTGTTCCAGATTGGCAGTGTCAATAAAAAACTTCATAATTCTTTTTTTTAATAAATTATAATTCGCTTGTACCCTTGTTATTAATCTTCATTGTTTTGCATAAAATCGGGAAAACCACTTGCTGTCCATTCTACCACCCGTGCCCTAGTAGCCCGGTTGGGGTCTGACAATTCATGGCCCTGAATTCCCTTATAATCACGGGCATGATATATCATAATAACGGTTTCTCCGTCCTCGGCAATGGTAAATGAATTGTGGCCCGGACCGAATCTTTTTAAATCCTCATTTGTATAAAAAACAGGTCCTGGAGATTTGTGCCAATTTGCAGCATCAAGAAGATCATCATTTTCATCTATCCACAACATGCCCATACAATAGTTATGGTTGGTGGCACTAGCAGAGTAGGTTACAAAAATTTTACCGTTCCTTTTCAACACAGCCGGGCCTTCGTTGACATTATACTTCATCCTTTCCCAATTAAATTCTGGCTCGGTCAAAACCACTTCCCTTCCAATGATCGTCGTAGGACCCTTCATTTCGGACATGACCAAGGCGGTACCATGATCTCCACCCCTAACGTTTTGGGCCCATATTAAATATCTCTTGCCTTTATTTTCAAACGTAGTTGCATCCAATGAAAAAGAAGATTTTGCAGTTTCTATCATTCCTTCTTCCACCCATTCCCCTTGCATAGGATCTTCGGAATCATTTGATAATACCCACATCCGAATATTCCATATATTTTCGGCTTCGCCTGCAGCAAAATATATATACCATTTTCTACCTATTTTGTGTAATTCCGGAGCCCAAATATGATGACCCATAACACCTTTTACATGCTTGGTCCAAACCTCAACTTCTTGGGCATCCTTTAAGCCATTTATACTATTTGCTTTCCTTATTACAATTCGATCATACTCAGGAACGGTAGCTATTAAATAATATTCACCTTTTTCAGTTTTATATACCCAAGGGTCGGCTCGTTTTTCGGCAATCGGGTTATCAAATACCAGTGATTGTGAATAGCTTTGATTGGAACACACTATAACCAAAGCTAATAACGCCAAAACTTTAAATAGTTTCATATTCTTTTTCTGATTTATATTCAAATTATTGAAAATAGCAACCCAATTAGGTCGTTATGGTAAAAACGGTTTACCCACCACCAATTTATCTCCTTTTAAGTCTACCTCAAATAAATGTGGCACCCTGTGATATTTGCCATTTATAACCTTATGACTATGGACTGCCATCAACCATTTACCTAGTAACGTTTTAAAGAGCATCCCATGCCCGAAGTTGGCTGGTGTAATGGGCTCTTTTTCGTGAATCCAAGGGCCGCTTAGGTTACCACTTTCAGAATAAGCTACCCCTTGAACATAAACATCATATTGCCAACTTGTCCACAGCATTCCCAAACGATTGGTACCTGTTTTAAACAAAAAAGGTCCGTCCGTAACTTTATGTGGAACAATATTTCCTTCATTATCCTTTCCCCTACTCCAAGGAGAATCACTGGCCCTGAACAAAAGCTCCCCTTTACCTACAGAACCACTTAAGTCTGGTTTTAATTCAATTTTTTCTATAGTTCCATTTAAATTTTGAAGCCATTCATAACAGTAGACCATATAAGGTTTTCCATCTGAATCTATCCAAAATGTACCGTCAAGTGTTGGTTGGTCAGCAGGTAAGTAGGTTTCATCTGCCATTGGCAAATACGGGCCGTCAGGCTTATCGCTAACCAAAACATGACTTGCACGTCTCTCTATAACATTTCCCGCTACCGTATCAATTTTCACATCTTTATTGGTAAATGTTGCGAAATAGTAAAATTTATCCTTAAACGTGTGAATTTCTGCTGCCCATATCATTGGATCTGACCCCATCCATGAGGTGGAGTCGGTCATTGCAACCTTATAAGGGCCATCCCAAAGCTTTAGATTTTTACTTTTCCACAGCATACCTCCGGAACCTGTCATATAGTACATATCAGAATTCTTATCCGCGATAATACTGGGATCACTTAATCTTATGGAATCCAGTGGAATATTCTTTCTAAAAGTTAAATTTTCCTGAGCTTGACAAGTGGTAACATTAATAGATGAAATCAATACTGCAAAAGCAATGCTAAATACTGGAACAATACATTTAAACCTTACAATGCCCATTGGTCAATTTGATTTTAAGTTGTTCATGGTAAATAATTTTATTGCACTAATGGATTAGTTCAATTTTATATAGGCCGGAGGCATGTGATGACAATTTTTCCACAAGAACTTCACCAATTGGATCGACTTCCTCACCACTCCACATATTTGTGATTCTGACGTCATCCTTTAACCCCAAACCATCTAATTTTACTTCAATAGTCAAATCTTTATCATCTGAAGTATTAAACAAAGCCAAATATATATAGCCCTCTTTTTCATTTTTTGATGTAATCGCCATTTTTCCTTCTTCCTTAAAAAGTTGGGTAACTTGGGAATTTTCGGAATGCATTTTTAATACCTCCTTATTGGTTAAAAGCGATAAGGTAAACTCATCATTACTGGGCAAATCCCCGCCAAAAAACAATGGTGATTTAAAAATGGTAAAAAAGGTCATCAAAGTATACTGTTCATCCCTGGTTAGATTTGTCATTCGGTCTTCACCTACTTCACCTCTAATAGACAGTCTCCCTAAAGGAATCATATCACAATCTGGCCATGTGCCGTTCTTGCCATATCCATACCAATCTTGACTAACATCCATCAAGTGCTCAACATGCCACCAGCTATCCATACATCGTTGACCATACGCCACATATTGGCTTTCTCACTAACATGACTGGCTGCCTCTATTGGAGTTTCGCCTGGCGAAGTGCTAAACACAATCTTGCGTCCACATTTATCAATGGCCTTTCTAATAAGTTCCATCTCATCGTTATGATAAATAGGTGCGGACAAATCGTCTATTTTAATAAAATCTACTCCCCATTCTGCATACAGTTCAAAAATTGAATTATAATATTCCTGAGCCCCGGGTTTCGTAGCCAATACTGTGTAATTATCCTGTAGCCATTTACATTGATTTTACTTGGAATATATTTGATCTGCCGTAATTCCATCAGTACCTTTTATTGGCAGTTTGTTCTCGACCGCGTATTTTGGAATACCCCTCATCATATGTATCCCAAACTTTAAACCTTTATTGTGAACATGGTCTGCCAAGGCCTTAAAACCATTACTGTCTGAAGCCGAAGGAAATCTATTGATGGCCGGTAAATACCTTCCGTATTCGTCAATTACGTAAATAGGATCCTTTTGATTATACCCATGCGATTTTGGATTTTCTACATACCAACGGATATCTACAACCACATATTCCCAACCATATTCTTTTAAGTTTTCGGACATGTAATCTGCATTCGATTTTACTTCCTCCTCCCTAACCGTAGGCCCATAACAGTCCCAACTATTCCAGCCCATGGGTGGAGTCTGTGCCCATTCTTTGAAGTTGGATTCTTCTTTTGTTTTAAGATTCGATTTTTTATTGGTGCTTCCACATGAAATTAAAAGGGCAAACAATAATAATAGAGCAAAACATCTATTTCTCTTCATAGAGGTGTGTAATTAATTCCTAATAATTTATTCCTGATAGAGTTGGCTCTACAGGTTTAATACTACCATCAGGGTTAAACTCTAATTTATCTATACACACCTCTCGGTTAAAACCTGCAGCATCACCCATATCAATACCGTTTGGACGATTAAAACGATGATATACTATATGCCAAACATCACTATTGGGAGTTTGGATCACACTGTTATGACCTGTTCCGTAAATACCATTCTCGGCGTCTTTTACTAAAATCAAGTTGTCCTTCGGTATTTCCAGAGGTCCTGTTGGACTCTTCGATGTTGCATATCTTACACGATAATTAGGACTCCGTGTATCATCTTCGGACCATAAAAAGTAATAAATTCCATTTCTATAAAACACCTCCGTTCCTTCTCTAAACGTACTATCGGGAGTCAATATTTTCAACGTATTTTCCTTGATGGATACCATGTCATCATTCAATTCAACACAGGCCATATAGCTATTGCCCCAATACAAATAATTTTTGTCCGATACCGGATCTATAAATATATCCGGGTCTATTTCCTGTCCTCCATTTGCTCCTTCTGGTTTTGATGCTATTAAAGGTTTTCCTAAATCCACAAAAGGACCTGTTGGGCTGTCTGAAACTGCTACCCCTATTTTTTGTGCTGCTGTGTAATAATAAAAGAACTTATATTCCCCTTTTATTTTCCTTTCAATAGCTGTGGGTGCCCAAGCATTCCTATCCGCCCAACTAACATCTTTTTTAAGGTCCAAAACAACACCTTCATCCTTCCAGTGGATCAAATCGTCTGAAGAAAATGTTTTGAAATAAGTGCCTGACCAATTTTTAAATCCATCACTAGTTGGGTATATATAATATTTTTTCGTTTTCTGAGAGTAGATTATTTCGGGGTCCGCATAAAAACCATTCAATACCGGATTATTATCCCCCTTTACAATTACTTCATAGGTTTTTTGTTTGCTTCCGGATACAATGGTATACTTAACCGCACCTTTGGAAAAATCCTTGACACCGCTAGTAGAAATATTTACCCATGAAACTGTCTTGATTTCGGGATCAAATTTTTCAATGTCCGTTCCCAAGTCAACTGGAATATAAATAGTATTGTCATCGTCATTGACAACCACATTGTTCTTTTTAACATTATAAGAATTAAACCCCAAGAATGATCCTTTTCCTAAGTATCCCCATTTTTCAATTAAGGCTTGGGTTTCATTTTCCGTGATACGGATAACAGTACCATGTCTTGGGTGAAAATTCATAGAAATTTCATTATCTACAATCGAAAAATTCTGAAGATCCTTAGTTTTTGTAAATTGATATTTTCCTGAAGTATACATATCATACATTAAAATATACTCATCAGAATCTATTAATTTAAAAATACCAGAGCCCTCAACGGGCGCATCTGTTTGATCGAAAAAACCCTCCTGTTGAACATATCCTTCGGTCAGTTTATCGGACACCGCTTTTCTGATACCACCTCCAGAGCTTTCGTTCTTAAAAAACAAGTTATACATACCATCCTTGTATATGATATCACCATCAATACAAGCACTATTGGAAGGACTATAGAACAATTGTTTTGGCACAGAGGACAAACCGGTAAAATCCTTATTGGCGTAAGCATAGTATATGAAATCCGGTCCTTCATCTCCTAGCATTGACCAATAAATCATGTATTGATCTGTCTCCGTATCATAAATGGTCTGTGGAGCCCAAACACGTTTGATGTCACTAAATTCCTTTGGATAAGTTTGTGGGATATTCACAATACTTGACGACCAATTGATGAGATCGGTCGATTTCATTAAAATCATGGCATAGTTGTTCCAACCCTGTTTAGGCACATACAAATCCGTTACCACCATGTAAAATGTCTTACCATCTGCTCCACGTAGAATATGCGGATCTCTTACACCTCCTGATGAACTAATCTTTTTGGAATCTATTATAGGTTGATTATTATTAAGAGCTTCATAGTTAAATCCATCTTTACTTATGGCATAGTGGATTGCTTCTTCTCCAGGTCCGTTTCCGGTAAAATAAGCAAATAGATAATTGGTGAATTTATCCTCCTCCTGCTCAATGGAAGCCGATTTACAAGAAAGTAAGGTTGTAACTATAATAACAACCGCTAAAAGCCCATATTTTAATTTTAGGTATTTCATTTACAATTGAATTTATTACTGTTCTTCCGTTTTAGAATAGCTTTAATACTGTGCAATGACTCCCGTTATACAATTAAAATAACGGGAGCTAAGAATACAATTAACAAATGTTAATTTAACACTTGTCAAATATAGAGCTATTTTTAATAACTTTTATAATTTTTTGACAAACTTTTGTTCGCTAATCAATTTTCATCTAATGAGTAGTATTTAAAACAAATAAGAATTCAAACAAAACAAATTCATGGTAGCTATGGCAAATCAATTGCCTAAATCAGATAACCTTTAACAGATAATAGTAGTACTTTAATTGATTTTGTTACCCATATTAAGAATTTCCTATATTTTTTAAATTGATTAAAAACATTCAACAACCAGATCACTTTTTATGTACACATAACTTAAATTAGATATTCTGTAATTAAACAACCAATATGGTATTTCATTAAAACTACCAAATAGAAGTGCTTTATATCATAAAACATTCTTTATGCAAAGTGTGTTTCTAAAACTTAGGGGAATAGCAAGAGGGTAACACGCTAAAGCGGTGTTACAGTTTGTAAATCGTTGATTTTTAGGACTATATTGACATATCAAATTTGAGGTGCTATCCTATTTTTATAGTAAAACCGCTCTAAGCCCCTATAAACATTGGTGTTTTTACTGTAAATAATATCCTAGTGCTGTTTTTCGGTCATAAATGACTTGGCTCTGAAGAGTTTTAGTAAATTTTAGTTCATTGGGTCAAAACGTCCACTAGGGACAATAAACAAAGTAATACATTGACCCAATCATATTTCATAGAACACCGGGACACAATAAATTAACTATACCTCATGCTTGGAATTAATCGTGTACAAACGTTTATTATCGGATATTCGCTTAATTTAGGTATTGGCATTGTGCTCCTGAACGAAAGCACAATGCGCCCTAATTCGATTTTATTTACGCTTATCCGCCCGAACACTATAAAATCGAATCAGGATCCATGCGCAGTTAAGTTATGGTAAGATTTGGGGTCGATAGTCCTTATCTCCCGTTCGCCATTTTTATCTTTCTTTTCAACCGCACTTTGGCTCTCCCTTTCCTTAAACCTCATTAATAGATTACCAATATCTTCGCTTATTTTCGACTCCACTACCCTAGCATATATCTGGGTGGTTGACAATTTGGTATGGCCCAAAAGTTTTGATACCGTTTCAATGGGTACTCCATTGGACAACATGACGGTCGTGGCAAAGGTATGCCTGGCCACATGGAAGGTTATGTTCTTATTGACCCCGCATGCACCTGCTATTTCCTTGAGATACGTATTCACCTTCTGGTTGGAACAAATAGGCAGCAATCCATTTTGGGTAGGGTAATCCCTGTACTTTTCCAAAATCCCCCATGCTTGGGGAAGAATAGGAATTTTGACCAGCTCGTCCGTTTTTTCCCGTTTGGTATAGATCCAGTTCCGGTCATCTATCCCCTTGGTGATCTTATCCCTCGTTAGTTCCTTTACATCTACATACGAAAGCCCCGTGTAACAGGAAAATACAAAACAGTCCTTTACATGCTGCAATCTGTCCTGCTTGAATTCCGTTTCCACTATCAGCCTTAATTCCCTTTGGGTCAGGAACACGCGATCGAATTTGTTGAACTTCAATTGGAACCTATCAAAGGGGTTTTTGTTTACCCATTCCAGTTTCACGGCAAGGTTCACCATTTTCTTGAACCGT
Organism: Arenibacter algicola; assembly: GCF_000733925.1. NCBI lineage: Bacteria > Pseudomonadati > Bacteroidota > Flavobacteriia > Flavobacteriales > Flavobacteriaceae > Arenibacter > Arenibacter algicola. The sequence continues at coordinate 2,106,776 of NZ_JPOO01000001.1, read as the reverse complement.
TCCAAATGTTTCATCACCCCATTATTGTTAAGGCACAGCTGTTTCTTTTTGTCCGTGCATCTCCTTAAATAATGTTCCAGGTCCAGTATAAAACGATAGTTGAGCTGCTTCAGGTGGATATCCTCCTGTTTGTACTTGCTCTTTAAAAATCGTTTTAAGTATTTTTCCGTGGTGTAATAGTTCTTCATGGTGCCAGGCTTGAGGACATGGACCATGTTACCATTGTGGTATTCTATAAGGTCCATCAAGGTCCTGCTCACCTCATCTTCACCAAGGAAACGTGTTTTAATAGCATTGGAGGACACAATCTTGTCCTCGTGGACAAGTTGGCTATGGCACTGTAGAAGTTTGGCCTGTACCTGGTCCAGATAGGCATTCAGGTTACGGATCTCTTCCGACCTGCCCTTTCCCCTACCCTTGATGCAATCCCATTGGCCAGCATCGATCTTTCGCTTTAAACTGATCTCGGCTCGTTTGCCTAAAATGGTGATGCGGACATAAATGGATAGAAGGTTTTGAACGCTCCTGGATTTTCTTGTAAAAAAAATTACTGTAAAGGTCTGGTTTGTTTTCATTTGAAACGGCTTTAGTTAGACAATGATCACTAAGGAAAAAAGTCAAATACTACCCTAAAGTTCTTTCAAGTTACTACAATTTCAGTGAACCGTTGCACACCGATTTGTAGGATCAAGAACAAAAGTTGGGTCTAAAGTGAATAATTTATTTCTTTGCACTTTAAATTTAAGGGATGGACAAAGGAACCGATTTATCGTTATTGAGCTTATTTTTACCAGAGGGATTACTCGACTTTTTTGATATCGTCGGCTTTGAACAAAAACCGATAAAGAATCCCTTGTACGACAATCGGTTGACTGTATTTTTAGAGGAGAAAAAGCAGATACCGGAGCGTTACAAAGAGCACACCTTTAAGGCCAGTGGCTTTATGGAGCCCAGGGTCATCGATGATTATCCGATCCGCAGCAATCTGGTCAGCTTGAGCCTCAAGCGCAGGCGCTGGGATGTCCTGGTGGATGGAAAGTGGACCAAGACCAGCCGTGATTGGGATGATTTTATTGCACAGGGGACCCGCATGTCAAAGGAGTTCGCTGCTTTTTTAAAAGAGATCAACGGATAATACGGCCCTGAGCGGCCAACAACTGGGGTCTCTCTTCGGGGTAAATGGCAAGAAACTCCAGCGACAGTACAGGGATTATCTGAGCGAGTTCAAGGACTGGGAGCAAAAGGGGCATGCCAAACAATGGCTCGTCTTTCCCGAAAATATGGGACCTTACCTGTCCATTGACGAAACGGCACTCTCCAAAGGGGAGCTCTACACCATAATCACCAACAAAAAGGCCAAGGGAAAAAAAGGGTCCATAGTGGCCATATTCTCCGGCACCAAGGTGGAACCTATCATAGAACAACTAATGAAGATACCCACCAAGAAAAGGGCCAGGGTCAAGGAAATCACCCTGGATATGGCAAACTCCATGAAGACCATCGCCAAAAAATGCTTCCCCAAAGCCGTACAGGTCACCGACAGGTTCCACGTACAGAAGCTGGCAATAGAGGCGCTCCAAGATCTTCGTATCAAATACCGATGGGAAGCTTTGGATCAAGAAAATGAACAGATAAAGCTATCTAGAGTAGCCGACAAAGAATTTAAACCTGTAACTTTTTCTAATGGTGACAGCTCAAAACAACTCCTGGCCAGGAGTAGATATCTACTGTATAAATCCCCAGATAAATGGACTCCAAATCAGAAAGAGAGGGGACAGATATTGTTTAATGAATACCCAGAATTAAAGAAAGCTTATGGACTTGTTCAAGGCTTGAGGAATATTTTTAACCAAGCCATAGATATTAAAGTAGCTTACACCAAACTAGCCCACTGGTACAAAGATGTAGAGGAGTCAGGATTTAAGAGCTTCCAAACGGTAGCCAATAGTATTGCTTTAAATTACCGCTCTGTACTCAACTATTTTTTAAACAGAAGTACAAATGCTTCAGCAGAATCCTTTAATGCCAAAGTAAAGGCTTTTAGATCACAATTTAGGGGAGTCAGGAATACGGAATACTTCTTATATCGCTTGATTAAATTATATTCTTAAAATGGTAAAAACCCAGATTTTGGACTTGATCCGATTTGTACACCGAATTAGGTGTGCACATATGATATCATTTGATATCAAAGAAAATGTGTAAAAACAAAAAACACTGAAAATCAATTGATTAACAGTGTTTTTGCTACTACCTATTTCTAGGTTCGTCGGGGTGGCAGGATTCGAACCTGCGACCTCCGCGTCCCAAACGCGGCGCGATAACCGGGCTACGCTACACCCCGAAATGGTCATCTATAAAACGTTTTGCTCCTCTTTTCTTTATACGTCGTTCCAAAACCATAGCTTCGGATCGCGACAATACTTCAATTTGCAAAACCAATTTCCAAGGAACCCCGCTCTTGGTAGAGGGCACAATTCCAAGGTTATGTCTTTTCAATCTATTTGTGATATCCGTAGTCTGACCTACATAATATCTTGAACGTTCCTCGCTATATAAAATATAAACGAACATCTAATCCTATTTTTGGGGTGGTCACGCCCAAAGCGTGACGACCTCCGCGTCCCAAACGCGGCGCGATAACCGGGCTACGCTACACCCCGAAATGGTCATCTATAAAACGTTTTGCTCCTCTTTTCTTTATACGTCGTTCCAAAACCATAGCTTCGGATCGCGACTATACTTCAATTTGCAAAACCAATTTCCAAGGAACCCCGCTCTTGGTAGAGGGTACAATTCCAAGGTTATGTCTTTTCAATCTATTTGTGATATCCGTAGTCTGACCTACATAATATCTTGAACGTTCCTCGCTATATAAAATATAAACGAACATCTAATCCTATTTTTGGGGTGGTCACGCCCAAAGCGTGACGACCTCCGCGTCCCAAACGCGGCGCGATAACCGGGCTACGCTACACCCCGAAATGGTCATCTATAAAACGTTTTGCTCCTCTTTTCTTTATCCTTTTTTCCAAAACCATAGCTTCGGATCGCGACAATACTTCAATTTGCAAAACCAATTTCCAAGGAATCCCGCTCTTGGTAGAGGGTACAATTCCAAGGTTATGTCTTTTCAATCTATTTGTGATATCCGTAGTCTGACCTACATAATATCTTGAACGTTCCTCGCTATATAAAATATAAACGAACATCTAATCCTATTTTTGGGGTGGTCACGCCTCAAGCGTGACGACCTCCGCTTCCCAAACGCGGCTCAATAATAACGCCTTGCGTTACAAACCGGGCGAGACCTGCCACGCTATAGGCGTGGTACACCCTGAATAATCAACTGTAATAAAAATTACTATTGTTTTTTCGGACTGCAAATATAGTATAATCCTTCGAAATAAAAAGTCATACCAGATAAAAAAGGACACTAATATTTTTAGTGCCCTTTTCATGGAAAAATACAGGTAATAATTCCTTTATCTATACAGGGTGAAATGACCCATAAATTGCTGTTTATCTTCGTCATTGGCGTTCACTTCATACCAATAATCTCCAGAAGGTACTGCCTTACCATCGTAATTACCGTCCCAGCCAGATACCTGGTCCAAAATCGCCACTACCCTACCATATCTATCATAGATCTTAACTTCTATATTAGGGAAGTAATCCCTATTTCCCGGATACCATTCGTCATTCATGTTATCTCCATTTGGGGTAAAGAAATTGGGTATTTCCAACATACCCGTAAATTTGAACGGAATGGAAATCATAGCCTCACAACCCATACGATCCACTACCCTGACCTCAACATTGGTATCTTGGTTGGATAAAAACACATTCACTGTACCATAAGAATCCCCTTGGAAGAAATATTCATAGTCCCCAAAGCCTCCCGTAGCAGTTGCAGTAACCTCGTTTGGACCAGTTTTTATGGCTGTCAAGGTCAAAGGTTCATATGCATCCACGGTAAAGTCCACCGAGGTGGCACATCCATTTTCATGATAGATATAAACAGTATGATCGCCTGCCGCCAAATCCCCAAATGTAGTCTGGGTATTGGCCAAGGTCATATCATCAACATCCAGTGAAAATAGAAGTCTAGACATTAAGCTTGAATCTGTCATACGAATGGTAACGGTGCTATTTGGGAAAATCCCCTCACATCCATATTCAACTATGGGCTCGGCACTTAGATCAACACCTATCATGATCGGGATAACCGCGTTAGTCTCGCAACCCATAGAATCGCGAATGAACACTACATAGGTTTCTCCACCCATTAGGTTGTCGAAAAACAAGGCATCGTTTCTTTCAAATACTTCATCCCCAATTGAGTTTGGTCCAATAATTCTAGTCTCGTAATACTCTGCTCCGCTTAAGGTGTCCACAAAGGGTGTTCCGCCAATCATGGTCAGTTGTGCCGAGCCATCAGAAGCCATAATACAAGTTTCCGGCGTGGTGTCCACATTGGCCACTAACAATTCTTCGGGCTCCGTAATGGTCACTTCCTGCAAAATATTACATCCCAGCTCGTCCTGTACTATTATTTCATAGGTACCAGGTGGTAAGTCAGTAAAAGTGAAAGAATTTGGATTTGAGGGGTCTTCCCCTTCAAAGAATTCACTTAAGGTATCGGATATGGAAAAACGTATTTTTCCAGTACCACCGCTGGCTTCTATAATGACCTGACCATCTACATCACCATAACAACTAACAGGCACCATTTCCAAACGATCCAAGATCAACGGGTCCTTGGGAGTAATCAAAATTTCCCCTGAAATGGCAGTACATCCCAGACTGGTTGCATAGACATAGTAAGATCCCGGAGGCAAATCCCTAAAGATACCCGAACTTTGTGGTCCCCTCACAATATCAGTCGCAATTGGGAGTCTTGGAACACCAGGTGTTCCACTATCCAAAATATTATTTACCAGGGTATAAATATAGTTTCCTACCCCTCCAAAGGCTTCAGACCGTACAATACCTGTTGGTTGTCCGGCACATTTGATATTGGCATCCACCAAATCAAGGGCAATAACCAAAGGTAAAGCAGGATCAAGATTAATTTCATTCGACTTCTGCTCTGGACAACCATTACCATTTTGTACATCAAATTGGTAAGGCCCAGGATTAAGATTTACATCGGGTATAATAATCTCCACTGTAACTACTCCAATTCCTCCGAAAGAAACAAAAGGATCTGTGGTACCGGATCTGCGATAGAAATACTCCATTCCAGCAATTGGATTTGCTATAGTCAATTCCATACGGCCCTCATCCCCGCAACCGGGAGCCAAAGTCTCCACCAGATCTGCATCTACAGGAAGAGGATCTTGGATAAAAACTGGTAGCGTCGTAAAACTACATCCCCAGCCGTCATAGACCACTATGGTATAATTTCCTGTGGGCAGGTTAGGGAAGACAGCGGATTCCTGTAAACCACTGGTGTTTAAAATATTACCAGAGGTATCCAACCTGTTCAACTGAAACAGATATTCCTCGCCATCACCATTAATATCTTCTCCACCACTAATATTATATGCTTCAATTATTCCATCATTTGATCCAGGGCAGAGCAATGGCTGCACAATTCTAATATCGGCAGCTATGGGCACAGGTGGGTTAATAATGAAATCTTCCATAACCACACACCCGCCAGAGTCACGGATACCTACACGATAGGTACCGCTTATTAAATCACTAAATACATTACTGGTAGAGAAGGAAGTAATCATAAGGTATACCCCCGGAGCAGTTTCCATTTCCAATTGATATTCATAGCCTCCCCAGCCACCATCACCTGAAACCGTTATTTCACCCCTTCCAGGGATAAAACAGGTTACATCTGCAGTTTGAGCTGGTGAAGGATCCAAAGGTCTGTCCGGTCCGTGTACCGTTGTTGTGTTACTAACGGTATCACAAAATGGACTATCCACTGCCTCTACACGTACCAATAAGTTACCTGCCGGTACGCCGACAATTATTTCTGGGGTGTTTATTGGATTGGCGGTATCAAAACTTCCTGTAACTCCAGTGGTTGTTTCCACACCGGCAGCATCACGGGAAAATACTTCATAATTATAAACACCCGTATAATTGTTGACTTCAATACTGATTTCCCCGTCAGATCCATTAAAACAGGTTACTGGTTTCACCTCATTGATAACAGCCTCTATAAGGTTATAATCCGGCACATTGTACGTTGGAGTAACAAACAAACAGCCGCCATTGGCTATATCCCTCACAGCAAAAATATAATCTCCAGGAGTATCCAAGTCCCAAACAATCCTATCGGCTCCACTGGTAAGTCGCTCTGGCTGTGATCCCAAAGGCAATATTTCAACCCCGTAATTTCCAGGACCCTGGTCTATAATAATCTCAACGGTACTGGCCATTACACCAGATCCCGAAGCGTCACAGGTAATAGGGGTAAGTTCGTTAAAACTAAAGGTTAGTCCGGTGGGAGGAGTCAAATTGACCGTATCGGTAATTTCACAACCATTATTATCCCTTATTGTAACAATTATGGTCTGAGGCCCACCGTTATCGATAATCTCAAAGGTATTGCTACTCTGGAAATTGGTCCCATCGAATACCGGGGTACCATCATTTATACTGTAAGAATAGGGTCCTGTACCTGTAAGTGCACCGGTACCATCCCCATTGGTATCCGCATATGCGGATATTGTTGTGGTATTAAAGGTATTGCTGGACGGATTACAGGTAAAGGGAGGAGCTGTTGCCGCCCCCATCAATGCTGTAGGTTC